>CANQJX010000174.1 GCA_947624335.1 uncultured Marvinbryantia sp. | reverse complement strand
GAATTATCCCATGCTGGCAGCGCACAAAGCCTTTCCCCTCATACAATTCCGAAGCGGCCGCCTGCGTGATCCCAAGGTTATCTATACATACGGCGAAAGCAACAATATCTACGATCGAGTCAACCGCGCCCACCTCATGGAAATGCACCTCAGGCAGCGGAACGCCATGCGCTTTCGCTTCCGCCTCCGCCAGAATCTCAAATATGCGGATTGCCAGTTCCTTTGCAGGTTCCGAAGCGGCGGACGCCTGTATGATCGCAACGATTTCCGAAAGGCCGCGGTGCATATGATGGTGGGTATGTTCCCCATGCGCATGGGGCGTCGGGCAATCGCCATGCATATGCCCTTCCCCTTCATAATGTTTTCCATATAAATATTCCATATCGTGGTCATGGTTTTCCTGCTCTTTCTCTAAAATAACGTCAAAGTCGCAGGCATCCAGCCCTGATTTTTTCACGCGGCTGATCTTTACCTCAAAACCGTCCAACGCAAGGCTCTCTAACACATCCATTAATACACGCTCATCCGCGCCGAGGTCAAGCAGCGCGGCGACCGCCATATCCCCGCTGATCCCGCTGTAACATTCAAAATATAATTTTTTTTCCATTGTATCATCCCCCTTTGCAATCATCCCGTATCTCAACGGCGTGCTTCATCTACGGACATCTCGCCTGTTCTGACTTTATTTAATATCTCCCTTGCTTCCATCCGATTTCTCCCGCTCTTCCTCCAACACTAAAATTACATCTGATAAACTTTCTACGCAGCGGTACAAAAGCTTCTCCGTTTCTTCGTCCGGCTGCGTCAGATCCGGAACCATGACCGGATACATTCCCGCCCGGTAAGCAGACAGGATTCCGTTCGGCGAATCCTCCAACGCCATGCATACTTCCGGCGGCATTTCCAACTGTCTCGCCGCCTCCAGATAAATATCCGGCGCAGGCTTCCCGTTTTCAACCATTGGCGCGCATACGACCTTGTCAAAATATTTCAGCCTGTCCAGCGAGCCCAGATAACGCGTCGTCCGCTGCAGGTCAGTCGCCGTAGCGACCGCGGTACGGTAGCCGTTTTCTTTCAGATACTCCAGCAGAACGCCAAGCCCCGGCTTTTCCTCCAGCCCATATGTATCAATATGCGCGTTCATCAGCCGGATGCGCAAAGCCCTCACCCTGTAATAATCAAAATCTTCTCCCAATTCCTTCTTCAGCTTTGGGATCGCATATTTTGCCGCAAGGCTGCGGATGCCGAGCACGTGCCCGCGCTGCATGGCATAGCCGCACTGATGCGCCGCTTCCAGCCAGTAGCGGAGCAAGAGCTTTTCCGTATCCAGCATCAGCCCGTCCATATCAAAAATAACTGCTTTTATCATACGCCGCTTTTCCTTTCCGCACCCATACCCTGTATAGAAAAACATTTCCTTATCCGGCTGCATAAAGCAAAAAAGACGCCGATGACATCTGCTCATCCTGCGTCTGCTTTTTCTGCTCTGTGATCTTTTTTGGACATCCTGCTTTGAATCCCGATCCCAAACGTTACTTTCGCAGTTAACTCTGCCCAGGCGCCCTTACGGCACACAGAAGGTCTTACTTAGCGCTGCTTCATTCCTGACCTGACGCGGTTCATAAGTTCCTGTTGCGTAAGACCCAGGCTTCATCGCCACTTACGAAAGGCAGCTTCACAATCAAAGACCCGAGGCAGGATATCACCCCAGCTATAGCGGGTTGCTGGTACAGGGCACCGCTAACGCCCCGGCTGTCCGTCGTTCATTGTATCAGCTTTTCATACGGTTGTCAACTTGGCTGCGGATTCTTTTTTTCTTTTTTCACGTAATTCCAGAAAAAAACGGCTTAACATGGCCGAACATTCTTCTTCCAACACGCCTTTTGTAATTTCAACCTGATGGTTAAACTGCTCCATCTGCAGCAGATTTATAACAGAACCGGCGCAGCCGGCTTTTGCGCTCATTGCGCCGATAACGACGGCTTTCATGCGCGACTGCACGATCGCCCCCGCGCACATCTGGCATGGCTCCAGCGTAATATACATCGTACAGTCCTCCAGCCGCCAGTCGCCCGTTTTTTTACACGCCTTCCGGATCGCCGCCAGCTCCGCATGCGCCAGCGTATTTTTATCCGTATTCCTGCGGTTGTACCCCCGCGCAATGATCTTATCATTCTGCACAATGACGCATCCGATCGGCGCCTCTTCCAATAAATATGCCTTTTTCGCCTCCCGCAAAGCGGCTTTCATAAATTTTTCCTGCGGCGTCAGCTTCATGATCTTTCCCTGTCTTTCTGTCTTGAACTATTGTTTTTATTATACTATACTTAACCTTATGGAAAAAGACCTTTTATCCCTATGGAGAAAAAACCATGAAATTCAGTTATGAAACAGACCGTCTGCTGCTGAAAGTCCTCGACGGCAGCTATGCGCCCGATATCCTGCGTTTTCAGATAGATAACCATGAAATCTTTGAACGCTACGAAGCTACGCGCCCGGAAAATTTCTATACGGAAAATTACCAGCGGCGGGTATTAAACTACGAATACAATCTCTGCATGAAAGCGTCCGGCGTACGCTTTTGGATATACAAAAAAACAGACGCCCGACATGTGATCGGCACCGTCTGTTTCCGCGACATTACCCGCGGCGTTTACCAGTCCTGCGAAGTGGGGTACAAATTTGACCAGCGTTTCTGGCATTATGGCTATGCGTTGGAAGCGATGCAAAAATGCATTCAGATTGCCTTTTGGGAACTGCGGCTTCACCGGATCGTTGCAAATATCATGCCGGAAAACACTGCTTCGATCCGTCTGGTCGAACGCCTCGGCTTTGAGCGGGAAGGCGTCGCGCGGAAAAGCGCGCTGATCCGCGGCGTCTGGGAAGATCATATTGTATACAGCCTCATTGATTCGTAGAAATCAAACGGGGCTGCCGCAATAAGGGTTACGCATACGCTTCCCCGGATGCGGCAGCCCCATTGTCTTTGCCCTGACGCGGCCGAAAGACCGGCCTGTCAAAGCAGCGTGCGGTACCAGTAACCCATCCGTTCCCCGCGCGGCGTCAATTCCGCCTGCGCAAGAAATTCCGGGAAACCAAAAACAGACGCCACGACATGCTCCTGATTCTGGAAAATGCCCGGAACGCCCAGAATCCAGTTCGTTCCTTTTCTCCCCAAAATCAGATAATGGTAATTAAAAAATCCATGCAGCAAAAAGCTGTTATTCATCGCGCCCCGATACTTTTGCGGCAGCAGGCGGAGATCTTTTAATTCGACACGCACACACAGCGCCTGCTCTTCTTCGGAAAATTCATGCAGGACGGGACAGGTGCGCAGGAGATAACGCCAGTTCTGCTCCCATGTGCTGTCCGCTGCAGGACGGGGCTGCACTTCCGCGGTTCTCATGGATATAGTTTCTTCTTTTGCCTCATCCGCTGCGGGCGTTGTATTTCCCGCTCTTTCCGATGGCGCCGCAGCTGTTTCTTCACCTGTTCCGCCGGCCGGCATCGCATTTGTTTCTTTTTCGGTCGGCTCCGCCGGCGCTTCTTCGCCTGTTTTGCCGACAGCCGGTATCGCATTTATTTCTTTTTCTTCCTTCTTCCCTGCCTCCGCTGCCGTCTGCCTTGCATGAATGCCCCTTCCCGCTATATATTGCCTTGCATTCATGTTTTTTCCGGTCCCTGCCGCGTTCGCTCTTCTGGCATTTCTCCACGCTTCCGCTGCATTAGTCCTGATGTATGTGTTGATGCCGGTCTGTGTGACGCCGGATTTTATGTCTGCGTCTGTATCCGGAAAGTCCGCCTTTGTCTCTGCCGCCAGATCGGACGCGCCGGATTTTGCATTGATTGACGGATTTGCGGCATCAGGGTTTGCATTCATTGCCGGATTTGCGGCATCAGCTTTTACATTCATTGCCGGTTTTGTGGCGTCAGCTTTTGTATTGATTGCCGGATTTGCAGCATCAGCTTTTGTATCG
>CANQJX010000173.1 GCA_947624335.1 uncultured Marvinbryantia sp. | reverse complement strand
GGGACGGGCGGCGCGCCGTTATTTGCAATGGCAAGAGGGGCAAAACAGGAAGCGCGCGCGGAGAAAATCCTCGGCAATACGTTTTCCTTACTGCTCGGGTGTTCCCTTTTATTGCTGCTGCTTTGTTATTTATGCAAAAAACCGGTACTGTATTTATTCGGCGCGAGCGACGCTTCTTATAGATATGCGGATGCATATTTAAAGATTTATCTTTTGGGGACGCCGTTTGCCATGCTCTCGACGGGCCTGAACGGATTTATCAATGCGCAGGGATTTCCGCGCACCGGAATGATGACGATCGTGCTTGGCGCATGTCTGAACCTGGTTCTCGATCCGCTGTTTATTTATGTGTTCGATATGGGCGTGAGCGGCGCGGCGATTGCGACGGTCATCAGCCAGGCCGTATCGGCGGCATGGGCCGTTTCTTTTTTGAAAGGGAAAAAAGCGCCGTTACATATCCGAAAAAAATATATGCGGATCGAACTGCCGCTTGCAAAAAACATCACCGCGCTTGGCATGGCGGGATTTATCATGCAGGGGACGAACTGCCTGGTGCAGATCGTCTGCAATGCGACGCTCAAACGATATGGCGGCGACCTGTATGTCGGCATTATGACGGTGATCAATTCGGTGCGCGATATTTTGTCGCTGCCGGTGAGCGGCATCTCGAGCGGCGCGCAGCCAGTGCTCAGTTATAATTATGGCGCAAAGGCGTATGGCCGGGTAAAACAGGGGATCCGTTTCGCGGCGTTTCTCGGCATCGCGTATACGCTGGCGGCCTGGCTGTTTGTTATCGAAAAACCGCATTTCCTGATCTCCGTATTCATGCAGGATAAGACCGCGCTTGACGCGGGCGTTGCGGCATTAAAGCTATATTTCTTCGGGTTTTTCTTTATGGCGTTTCAGTTTACGGGACAGTCCACATTTACCGCGCTCGGTTATTCCAAACACGCCATCTTTTTTTCGCTGTTCCGCAAGGCGCTGATCGTGGTTCCGCTGACGCTTCTGCTGCCGCGTCTCGGAATGGGCGTAGACGGCGTATTCGCCGCAGAGCCGATCTCCAATGCGATCGGAGGGCTGGCCTGCTTCTTAACAATGTGGCTTACGGTATACCGCAGGCTGGGAGAGGAGCGCCGATGAAAAAAGGGGCTGCCGCGCGACAGCCCCTTCCCGGAATTATCCAATTGTATATTT
Organism: uncultured Marvinbryantia sp.; assembly: GCA_947624335.1. Lineage (GTDB taxonomy): Bacteria > Bacillota > Clostridia > Lachnospirales > Lachnospiraceae > Marvinbryantia. The sequence goes on along the minus strand of CANQJX010000173.1, from coordinate 2,810 downwards.
CCTTTGCTGCTCCTGTAAAAACGCAGGATCGTCAAAATAGTCGATCTTCATGGCGCGCCGCACCGCTTTTAAGGTCTGCGCCGCTTTTTTCTGCGCCGCCTCCGATCCGCTTTTCAGGATCTCGTAAACGCCATCGATATCTTTTTCGTATTCCGCCCTGCGCGCGCGGATCGGGCTTAACTCCTCCTGCATGACATTGTTCAGGAATTTTTTCACCTTGACGTCCCCGAGGCCGCCGCGTTTATAATGCTCCTTTAATTCATCCAGGTTCGCATACTCCGGCAGATACTCCGCAAAATGCCCGTCATTGCTGAACGCGTCCAGATAAGTAAATACGGTATTCCCCTCCAGTTTGCCGGGATCCTGTACGCGGATATGATCCGGGTCGGTAAACATGGACATGACTTTTTTCTTTACGTCCGCTTCCGTTTCAGACAGATAAATGCAGTTGCCCAGCGATTTGCTCATCTTCGCCTTGCCGTCCGTCCCCGGAAGCCGAAGACACGCCTCGTTATCCGGCAGGAGAATCTGCGGTTCCGTCAGCGTTTCGCCGTATACGGAGTTAAATTTGTGGACGATCTCCCGCGTCTGTTCGATCATCGGCGCCTGATCCTCGCCAACGGGAACCGTCGTTGCCCCAAACGCCGTAATGTCCGCCGCCTGGCTGATTGGATAAGTAAAAAATCCGACCGGGATGCTCGTTTCAAAATTGCGCATCTGGATCTCTGATTTTACCGTAGGATTGCGCTGCAGGCGCGATACAGTGACAAGGTTCATGTAATAAAAGGACAGTTCCGTCAATTCGGTAACGGTTGACTGGACAAAAATATTCGATTTCGCAGGGTCAAGCCCGGCGGATAAATAATCAAGCGCCACCTCCATAATATTGTCGCGTATTTTCGAAGGATTGTCGGCATTGTCTGTCAGGGCCTGCGCGTCTGCGATCATAATATAGATCTCATCAAATGCGCCTGATTCCTGCAGCTCCACCCTGCGTTTTAACGAACCGACATAATGTCCCACATGCAGTTTCCCCGTTGGACGGTCGCCGGTTAAAATGATTTTTTTCTGGTTTTCCATTTTTTATTTCTCCATTCTCAACTTGAATCATTCTTTTACTTTTATGAGGGAAAAATCATCGATCGTCCCCCACCCGCCTGCGCCGCATGTTACGCTTACGCCGACCGTCAGTTCTCCGCCCTCTGCGACTTTGATTTTCGCAAGCTCCGGCGTCTGCCATACGCACCAGCCGTCTAAGGTGACAGGCGCGGACGATATCGTTTTTCCGTTTTGGATCACATACAAATAAATCCCGGCGTCTGCGCCGACGTCGCCGCCCTGTATATGGACTGCGGCCTTATACGTACCGGCCTCCAATCCGGTGACGGTCTGTTCCACCTGAAATTCCTGCGCGCTTTCACTCCAAAAATGAAAACTGTTTACGCCGGAAAAGGCGTCCGTTTCTTTTTCCTGAATATCCGTTGGATTGGCGTCGCCTTTATGCGACACGTGCCACATCGAAATGTCGTTTTGCTCAAAACCCGGATTCAACAGCCAGTTTTTATTTGCGACAGTGACCTGGCAGGAGACTTCTGTGCCGTCCTCGAGCTTTCCATTTACCGTATATTCGCCTTCTTTTTTCGTGTCGATCGCCTGTATCTGCGTTTCGTCCCATGTGACGCTTTCGGTTCCGTTGAAAGAGCGGTCGTTATAAGTTACTTTTACGGCTGTCGGAAGCTGGATTTCTTCGCCGATATTTACCGCCGCGGCCGTCTCCTCTACAAAATCCACTTTCTTTTCGCATGACGCGCCATAGTTGACATACTTAAATACGTCCAAAGATGGCAGCGGATGGCCCGTAAAATCAAACAGCGCCTGATTATCCCAGGAGCAGCCCCCGTAATATTGCCCGGCGTCATCTTTATCATAAGAAGCGGAATAGCTGGAAGCCCAGCCGGATCCATAAGTTTCCCATATTTTTTCGTTTTCTTCCGCCGCGGAAGAATCGCCGACCGGAATCCATGCGCCTTCCCAGTAAAAAACGCCGAGCGCGGACGCATCAGAAGCCGCCGCCATAAGATCGCGCAGGCAGTTCGCCTGGCTCTGCACGCTTGCCGCATACCCCTCCGTCAGTTCATTTTCCCCGACGCTGTTGGCAAAGCCGTCGCCGTCTTCCGTCGTATAGCAGTAAGACGTTTCGAGGATCGCCGTCTCTTTTCCATACGAGTTTTTCAGGTCTTTTAAAACCGCTTCCATATTGTCCATCGTCCCATGCCAGTACGGATAATAGGAAACGCCGAATATGTCGTAATCAAGGCCGGCGTCTTCCAGCGTCTGCGCATAGGAAACGGTCTTATCATGGTCTTCGATATTGGTAAAATGCACAGCGATCTGGATCTCCTGTCCGGTTTCGGAGGCAATCTCGCGGACTGCCCGGCTGCCCTGTTTTAACAGTTCCGTTACATTGGCCCAATTTTTTTCACCGGACATCCCGTTATTGATCTCGTTTCCAATCTGCGCCATGCCGACATCCGCTCCCGCATCCAGAATTGTCTGCAGGCTCTCCTTCGTAAACGTATACAGCGCCTGCCCTTTCTCCTCCAGGGCCATATCCGCCCACGCTTTTGGCGCGAACTGCTTTGCCGGATCCGCCCAGAAATCGGAATAGTGAAAGTCCACAAGCAGCTTCATGCCGTATTTTGCCGCCCTTGCGCCGATCTCTGCCGCCTTTTCCACATCGCAGTTGCCGCCGCCGTAGCCGTTCCCAGGCGCGTCATACGGGTCGTTCCACACGGGCACGCGGATATAGT
>CANQJX010000172.1 GCA_947624335.1 uncultured Marvinbryantia sp. | reverse complement strand
TCAGTTTCCGAACGACGTCGAGCGGATTTTTCTTTTCCGCGGTCTTAAGCGGCTGTTTTTCCTGCCCTGTCTGCGCGCTTTGTCCTTCCCCGTTTTGCGCCTGCTGTTCCTGTTCTGTTTGTCTGCGCTGTTCTTCCATTTGTCCGAGCTTTTGTTCTATCGCGCCTTCCTGCTTTTGATACGCTTCTTTCGCCCTTTCCAGCTGCCTGCCTTCCTGCATCCGTTCTATCCACATATGAAGCGCTTCCGCAGCCAGATTCCCGCGCATAAAACCGACCGCCTGCTGATAAAACGCGGCCCCTTTTTCGTCGGTTGCCAGGCTGACGCCGGTGATTGCGGTATCGCCCATACTGACGGGAAACGGGTCAAAGCTGCGCAAAAGTTCCCCTTTGTTGGGGTTTACGTTGTATTCCATATAAGCTCGCAGGCTGTCGTTTATCCTATCCGCGCTGTACGAGCCGCTTCCCGCCGCTCCGTCCAGAAAAAACACGTCGTATTTTTCCAGCAGTTCGCGTTCAAACTCTCCCATAACCGAAAACAGCCCCATGTCCAAAGCCGCCGACGCTTTCGCCCTGCTTCCCTGTACCCTGGCCGATTCTACGGCGGTACAGAGAAGGGACAAAAACAGCGCGCCAATCAGACTTAAAAAAACCGTGATTGCCCCTTTCTTCTCGTACCTTTTCATTTTCCCTCCATTAAATACTGTTGCTCTGACTGATGATTTTGCCGAAAATGCTGTTTACCAGACCGGTAAGCTGACCCTTAAAGATGATGACAAGACCGATTAGCACAACGATAATCAGGATAATCTCTACCGTTGAAATGCCGTCTTCTTCTTCATAAAGCCTTTTCCAAAATTGCCGCATCGCCATAGATTCACCTCCTTTCACAGAGAATATTCTTTTTCAGCCGCCCAGCGCCATCATGGCCGGCGCCATCAAAATCACCAGGACGACCAGCAGCATCAGCACCATTGGCAGCAGCAGTTTTGTGCCCGCCTCCTCCCCCAGTTTTCTGACGGTCCGAAGCCTCTCCTCCATAGAAAGCTGCGCTTCCTCCTGAAGCAGTTTTGCAAGCCCCTGCGAGCCTTTCTGGAGATTGGCGGAGAGCATCGTGCCCAGTTTGACGTAGCCGTTGGAACCGCAGCGGCGCCCGAAATTTTCATACGCCCGCGCCTCCGGCACGCCGCTTTTCATCTCGTAATACGCTCTGAGCATCTCCTCGTAGGCATAGCGCGTTTCCTTTTCCCTGCGGTTTCGGTATTCCAGCGCAATCTTAAAAAAGGCGTTCTGCATCGTGAGGCCGGAATTTAAAAGCATGCTGAGCCGAAATAAAATATCCGGATAATCGAAAATCATCTGCCTTTTACGCCGTTCATCCTGTCTGCGCGTCTCTTCGTTCTTCCGAAACCACGCGCATACCGCGGCAAACGCGGTAAGCGCCAGACAGACGCCGGCTGCGGAGGACGGCGCGTCGCTCCAGATCAGCTTTTTCCCGCCCAGTTCCGTTGGAAGCCGCAGAATATCGGTCTGCACGCTTTCTGCGTCCGCCCGCTCCACCTCGCTTTCCAGCGCGCGGCGCAGTTGTTCTTCGCTGCTGTAAACATTCGGAAGCAGCCGCAGGGCGCACTCATAAACAGACTCGCTCCCCTCGCAGGTAAGCGTCGCTTTGAGCTGCAGCAGCTCCCCCTGCGGATCCGGCTCCTGTATAATGTAGCCGTCCTGATCCAAAAGACCGGCCGGCTCCTGCGTCCACACCGCTTTTACGTTTCCCTGCGCCAGCGTATCGGGCAGTATCACGCGCCCCCGCACTTCGTCCGCGGAACGGTTTTCTCCCAAGATAACCGTTTCCAGTTCTTTTACCGCCTGCGCAAGAAACGCCTGTTTTTCTTCCTCGGTATAACGGCGTTCGGAAAGCACGATCTCCATTTTTTCCGTCTGCGATTCCCCGATCCGTACCTGCAGCTCCTGCGTATGTTCCCCCTGTCCTTTGGCCGGGCGGCTGAGAATATATCCGTCGGTTAAGACGCTTTTCCCGGTTTGTACCGCCTGCAAAAGAAAGGCGAGACCCGTTCCCAGAAAAACCGCCGTCAGTACGTCCGCCAGCCGCGCGACGGCAAAGGCGTTTGTTTTTTCTTTTTGCCCGCGTGCAAATTTTTGCAGCAGATAATAAGCGGCGCGGTAAAATACTTTCTGCGCGCCGGGCGGGCGGTATCCGCGCGGAAGGACACACGAAGACGAAAAAACAAACAGACCCGCCATGACCAGCAGCAATGCAAAGCAAACCACCATGTTTACACCTCGATATTTACAATTTTTCTGCCCCAGAGCCACGCCAGAACGTACACGCCCAGGCACAGGCTCATAATCAGGATTCCGGCCGCGTTATGGTACATCACGTCCAGAAAGCCGGGCGACATCATCTGCACATAAATCAGAATAAGCGCGGGAACCAGGCTCATAATATTCTGTTCCATTTTTTTGGCCGCAAGGCAGGTTTGAATTTCGCGCTGCGTCTCCTCCTTTTGTTTCATACACTGGACGGTATTGCGGATAATCGCGATCAGATTTCCTCCCGTTCGTTTGGCCGCGGAAAAGACGGCGGCAAAGCTCTGGATATCCGCAATTCCGCTTCGCGCCGCCAGCCCGGACAGCAGTTCTTCCAGATTGCGGTTCATACCGAGCTGAATCACAATATAGCGAAATTCCCGCATAATCATGGCCTCCGGCTTATACATGGAAGCAAGTTCTTTGGACGCCTCCGCAAACGCCGTTTCCACGGAATAGCCCGCGGACAGCGCCACCGATACCGCCTGCATCCCGTTGAGAAACTGCGTGGCGAACTCCCGCCGGCGCCTGCGTATATACTCCCGGCGGCGCAGCTTTAAGAAAACCCCAAGCGCCGGCAGGCACAAAAGAAAAGCCAGAACCGAGCGGTAAAACAAATAGCTGACCGCCACCGCAAGCATCAGGAAAGCCCCCGTGTTGCAAAAAATTTCTTTCTTTGAAAATTTGTACTGCCGATAATCCATTTATAAAAGTCCCGCCCTTTCCAGTTTTTTTCGCTGCTGCAATTCTCCTTTTTTTACCAGCCTTCCCGTCAGTTTATCCCCCTGCGCCTTTCCCTCCTCAAATTCAAAAAGCGTATGCGTCAGGATTTCCTCCGTCTCATAGCGGTAGCCGGTAATTTCCACAATCTCCAGAACCTTTCTGCTCTTATCGCGCATCCTGCCCAAATGGATCAAAATGTCAAGCCCCGAAGCAATCTGGCGGCGCACCGCGCAGACCGGCAGCTCGATGCCCATTAAAACCATGGTCTCCAGGCGCGCAAGCATATCGCGCGGGCTGTTGCCGTGCCCGGTGGAAAGGCTTCCGTCGTGTCCGTTGTTCATCGCCTGAATCATATCTATCGTCTCTTCTCCGCGCACCTCGCCCACAATCACGCGGTCCGGGCGCATACGCAGGCTGGCGCGGATCAGATCTCTTATGGTAATGGCATGCTCGCCCTGCGTATTTTCTTTGCGCGCCTCCAGACGCACCAGATTCGCCACGCCCTGTATCTGCAGCTCCGCGTTATCCTCGATGGTGACGATGCGCTCGTCCTTGGGGATAAAATCCGAAAGCGCGTTTAAAAACGTTGTTTTTCCGGATCCTGTCCCGCCGCTGATAAAAATGTTGTACCCGGCGACCACCAGCTTCTGCAGAAACTCCACCGCTTCGGGCGTGATCGCGCCCCATTGCGTCAATTGCCGCATATGGATGGGACGCCTGGGAAACTGCCGGATCGTGATGATCGGCCCGTTTAAAGCGACCGGAGGCAGCACGATGTTTACGCGCGCTCCGTTTTCTAAGCGGGCGTCCACAATCGGCACGGTAGCGTTGACAATCCGGTTGCTGCGCCCCGCGATCGTCTGCACCAGATCCTCGATTTTCTCCCTCGAATAAAAGGCTTTGTCCCATTTTTCCACCCGTCCTGCGCGTTCGATAAAAATACCGTCCAGCCCGTTCACCATCACCTCGGTGATCGAGTCGTCGTCCACAAGCTCCTGCAGGATATCCAGCTTGCGGACGGAATTAA
>CANQJX010000171.1 GCA_947624335.1 uncultured Marvinbryantia sp. | reverse complement strand
GGAAACGAAAAAAGGTGTAATGCCACTGTTTGTTCAGTACATTTACACCTTTTTCTTTTGCGGAAGAACCGCCTCTCTGTCTTAAGAGAAATATCCGGGCGTTTTTACTCCGGCAGCGCTTCCGTCCGTTTTTCCATCGGGATATATTCCTGCCTGCTGCACACGCTCAGATAGGCCGGACGCATGATCTTGCCGCTTGAGGACACTTCCTCCAGCCGGTGCGCGCTCCAGCCCGCGATCCTTGCGATCGCGAAGATCGGCGTATACAGTTCCAGCGGAAGCCCCAGCATATGGTATACGAAGCCGCTGTAAAAATCGACATTCGGGCTTACGCCCTTGTAGATCTTCCGCTCGTTTGCGATCACTTCCGGAGCCAGCTCCTCGACGAGCGAGTAGAGTGCAAATTCCGCCTCATAGCCTTTTTCAATGGCAAGCCGTTCCACAAAGGAGCGGAAAACCCGCGCGCGCGGGTCGGAAAGCGAATAAACCGCGTGGCCCATGCCGTAGATCAGCCCTGCGTGGTCGAAGGCTTCTTTTCTTAATAAAGCTTCCAGATAGCGGCGGACTTCGTCCCGGTCTGTCCAGTCGCGCAGATGCTGTTTCATGTCTTCAAACATTTTTACAACCTTGATATTTGCGCCGCCATGCTTCGGGCCTTTTAAAGAGCCGATCGAAGCGGCGATGACAGAATATGTATCTGTTCCGGAAGAGGAAACCAGATGCGTCGTAAACGTGGAATTGTTGCCGCCGCCATGTTCCATATGCAGGATCAGGGCGATGTCCAGCAATTTTGCTTCCAGCGGCGTGTACTGGCTGTCCGGACGCAGGATATGCAGGATCGTCTCCGCAGTTGACAGCTCCGGCAGCGGCTTGTGGATGAACAGGCTCTCCCCGTCATGGTAGTGGCGGTACGCCTGGTAGCCGTATACGGATAACAGCGGGAATAAGCTGATCAGCTGCATACACTGGCGCAGCACGTTTGGTATGGAAATATCGTCTGCGCGGTCGTCATAAGAATAAAGCGTGAGAACGCTCCTCGCGAGCGTATTCATCATATCATGGCTTGGAGCTTTCATGATAATGTCGCGGACAAAGCTCGTCGGCAGCGAGCGGTAATAAGAAAGCTGGCCGGTGAAGTCCGTCAGTTCTTTTTTCGTTGGCAGCTTGCCGAAAATAAGAAGGAACGCGCTTTCTTCAAAGCCGAAATGGCTGTCCGGCGCGATTCCGGCAATAATATCCCTTACATTGTATCCGCGGTAAAACAGTTCTCCATCGGCAGGAATAATCTGATCACCATCTTTTTTGGTCGCGCATACTTCTGAAATCTGCGTCAGCCCTACCAGGACGCCTTTCCCGTTGACGTCGCGGAGCCCGCGCTTTACGTCATATTTGGAATAAAGAGCCGGGTCAATATGAAAGTGTTCGCTGCATAGGGCGGATAATTTTTCAATTTCAGGCGTGATCCTGGAAAATTCATTCTCTATCATTCATCATACCTCCTGTCTTATTCTTTATCTTAACATAGAACAAAACCTTAAAACAAGAAAAAAGAGAAATATTAAAGAATATTTCATAAATTTAATAGAAAGTTTCGTTTTTTGAAAAAAGAAAGATAGAAATTTTGTAAAAATTATATTAAAATATAAATATAGAAGGGAGTCTGTAATATGGAAAAAGAACAATTGTACCATTATGTAGACCATACGGCGTTGAAGCCTTATGTGACCTGGGGCGAGATCGAGACGCTCTGCCGGGAGGCGCTGCGGTATGAAATGGCAGGCGTATGTATCCCGAGCTGTTATGTGCGGCAGGCGCGGAAACAGTTTGCGGGGTTAAATATCTGCACCGTCGTCGGGTTCCCGCTCGGATACGCGAACGCGGCGTCGAAGCTTGCGGAGACAACGCAGGCGCTCACAGACGGGGCGGACGAGATCGATATGGTCATCAATCTGTGCGATGTAAAAAATGGCGATTACGCGAAAGTGCAGGACGAGATCCGCGGGATAAAGTGCGCCGTAAAAAACAAGGTCCTGAAAGTTATCATTGAGACGTGTTATTTAAACAGAGATGAAAAGATCGCCATGTGCAACGCGGTCACGTTTGCAGGCGCGGATTACATCAAAACATCGACCGGCTTCGGGACGGCGGGCGCGGCGCTTGATGATGTAAAGCTCATGAGGGCGCATATCGGTTCGGATGTAAAGATCAAAGCCGCGGGCGGCATACGGACCAAAGAGGAGATGGAAGCTTTTATCCAGGCGGGCGCAAGCCGCATCGGGACCAGCTCCGCGATCGCAATGCTTGGAGCGTGACGGGAGGGCGTGATATGGAGATTGCTTATGAAGAACTGATTCGGGCGGCGTATGAAGCGAAGAAATTTTCCTATGCGCCGTATTCCAAATTCCATGTGGGCGCGGCGCTGCTCTGCGCGGACGGGACGGTTTATACCGGGTGCAATGTGGAAAATGCCGCTTATACGCCGACAAACTGCGCCGAGCGCACAGCGGTTTTCAAGGCGGTATCGGAAGGGCGGCGGGAGTTTCGCGCAATCGCCATTGTCGGGGATCAGGAGCGGTATCTGGCTCCATGCGGCGTGTGCCGCCAGACGCTCGCGGAATTTTGCAGAGAGGGGCAGTTCGAAGTCGTGCTTGCAAAAAGCCCTGTGGAATATCAGGTAAAGACGATGCAGGAAATCTTTCCGTTTTCCTTTTCGCCGGATGATCTGGTGCATGAATGATTTTATTTACATAAAAAATATTATGTAAACTTCAGGCGCGTTACATGAAGTTCCTGTTGTAAATACCATAAAATACTTCATCTTGTATGTAATTATTTGTTGCAATACTGCACATAGTAGAGTATAATCTTTTTTACAAAGGTATCTTCCTGGGGTGTGCGATCACCTGCTATTTTGAACCTACATTTACTTTTAAAGGGATTCCAATATCTTGGAGTGGATGTCAGGCCATCATTACGCAGTGGAAGGCAGAAGCTTCATTGAGGTTACCCACCTAGCTTTGCTAGGAGTCAAAATTGCAGGACCGGCATTTTGGGGATACTTTTACAAAAGAACTCTGATCAAAACACAAAAGATAGCGGCCGTATGTTACAAAAGAATACAGGGTACGCGGGAAAAATGCATGGAAGTACAAAAGATATATCACAAAAGATATATTATGAAAGGTGTACTACAAAAGAGTTCACGTTAAGGTACGTAAGAGGAAATACTTAAAGCGCCTAAGAGAAAGAGAAGCTGCAGTTTTTGTGCAGCTTCTTTTAACTTGTCATTGATATGGTAAATTTTACCGGAAAGTTCAGAGAAACAAGGGGACAGAGCATGGATCGGGCAGCAAAAGTAAAAGTATACCGAAAGGCTTCCGTAAAAAGAAAAAGGAGACAAAAAGAGCGGCAGTACGGCGTATGGGCGGGCGTTCTCGCCGTTGGAATGGCATTTGTCCTGATCCTTGCGCTGCGGGGCTGGAAAGAACAGGCGGAAATGTCACACGTGACCTATGCGGAGCTGGCGTCGCTGATGTCTGCGTTTATTGATGACGACACAGAGCAGGCTTATTATAAAGACGCGGCAAAGATCGTGACGGCGTCGGATATGAAGGATCTGGTGCAAAAAACGGGGCTGTCGGGCGTTATTGCTGTAACGGGCGGCAGCGGCGGGCTGGACAGGGACAGCCTGATGGCGTATTATGCGGAGATTCTGGATTATCTGGATCTGGATGGGCAGGTGGAAAAGAAAACGGTATTGTTCTTAAAAGACGAAGGGCAGTCATGGCTTACAAATCTCGGGGAACTGCGTGAGAATCCGGGAATCGCGCAGCCGGAGCCATACAGCGTTTACGAAACGTACATATTAAAAGATGTTATGCTCGGCGTCTGTTCGGAGTCAGAGGAGTCCGTAAAAATAAAAAAAGTTACGGTACAGGACGCGTCGGATAAAGAACTTTGTTTTTTGTACGGGGATGGGGAATTTACCATGAAGCTTCGCGCAGGCGCGGGGGACGCGGAAAAAAACGCGGTCTGTACGCTTACGGTTGAGGGCGGGGAGATCGCGCGGGTACAGCAGGAGAGCCAGCTGTCCGAAAGCTCGGCTGCCGCCGAGGGGGAAACGACAGAAAAGGATGTGCGTGTCCTGCTCCTGAACGGGGGCGACATTCATTACGGGCAGGTCT
>CANQJX010000170.1 GCA_947624335.1 uncultured Marvinbryantia sp. | reverse complement strand
AAATGGTGGAGAATCTGGGAACGTTTTCGGAACAGGAATCGCTTTACGAGGAGGTTCAGAAAAATATCGATCAGGAACTGGAAAACTGGCAGGACAGCGAGAAAACGATGGAATTTGAGGAAGACAATTATATTTCCTCAAAGATCTGGCTTGACGAGGACGGCGGACACGCGGGCAGAGAGATTACGCTTTACACAGACGGCAGTATAGACGCGCAGATTTCATGGCTTGGCACGCGCAGCGAAGACCATACCGGCTTCCGCCTCTTCTGCAACAGCGGCGACGGGACATCGGTCCTGCTTTCCGGCGGCGGCGACATCACGGACGGGCGGCTGAACGGCAATTATGAAGTGCGCGTGAACGATAAGGACGCTCTTGCGATTGAGGTGACAGATTATGATGTAAATGCGGAAAAGGGCGACCTTGACGGCACTTATAAAGTGACGTATTCCGGCACGGACGACGAGGCGTTGGGAATGTTCGCGCTGCTTGTTGACATTGACCGGGACCAGGCGCAGCAAACAAGCTCGTTTTCCCTGGGGATTTCGCTTTCCGACGAGGTAATCTCAACGCTGAAGATGCAGACCGGCATAGACGACGGACTGCTGACCGATCTTCCGGACGGCGGCGAGCAATACCGGGCGGACGATCAGGAGGATCTGCAGAAGTATCTGGCCGGAGTCCATCCCGATACGATCATAGAAAACTGCAGGAAAGCGGGCGTGCCGGATGAGTTTATCGGGCAGGTGGCGGAGCTTGTGACATCGCTGATGGAATCCGATTCCGGGAGCGAAACGCAGCAGACGGCCGAAACCAGCTAAGTGTAAAATCCGGTTATGTTGATGATACGTTCAGTCATGCGCTTTGCATGACTGAACATTTTTGCAATGTAAAATTTTGAAAACAGGAGGGCAATTTATGTTTCGCAGTTTACCGGAATACGACGTGATTATGACGCAGGAGCTTGAGGATGTGAAATCGGTCGGCACGCTGCTGCGCCACAAAAAAAGCGGGGCGCGGATCATGCTATTGGAAAATCAGGATGAAAACAAGGTATTTGACATTTGTTTCCGCACGCCTCCGACAGACAGCACGGGCGTGGCGCATATTCTGGAACACAGCGTATTGTGCGGCAGCAAAAAATTTCCGTCCAAGGATCCGTTTGTGGAACTGGCAAAAGGATCCCTGAATACCTTTTTAAACGCGATGACCTATCCCGATAAGACCATGTACCCGGTGGCAAGCTGCAATTTTGCCGACTTCTGCAATTTGATGCATGTGTATATGGACGCGGTGCTGTTTCCGAACATTTATGAAAAAGAAGAAATTTTCCGTCAGGAAGGCTGGAGCTATATCCTGGAAGATCCTGCGGACGAACTGACCTACAACGGCGTGGTCTATAACGAGATGAAAGGAGTGTTTTCTTCCCCCGACGACGTGCTGGAGCGGGAGATTTTAAACAGCCTTTTCCCGGATACGCCTTACGGGGTGGAGTCGGGCGGCGATCCGAAAGTGATACCGCAGTTAAAGTATTCGGATTTCCTTTCGTTCCACAGCCGCTATTATCACCCGTCTAACTGCTATATTTATCTGTACGGGGACATGGACATGGAGGAACGCCTTTCCTGGCTGGACAGAGAATATTTAAGCAAATATGACGCGATGGAGATCGATTCCGCCATTCCCCTGCAAAAACCGTTTGCAAAGCCGGCGGAACTTTATAAAACGTATCCGATTTCCGATGCGGATGAGGAAGCGGACAATACCTATCTGGCGTTCAGCGTTGTGGCGGGCACGGTGCATGACGCGCGGCTGTCTATGGCGATGGCTGTTTTGGAATATGTGCTGCTTTCGGCTCCGGGCGCGCCTCTGAAGCAGGCTCTGCTTGACGCGGGCATCGGAAAAGACGTGGAAGGCAGCTACGACAGCGGTATTTTGCAGCCCACGTTTTCCGTTGTGGCAAAGTATACCAATCCGGAAGAAAAAGAGCGCTTTTTAACGGTTATTCGGGAGACGCTGGAGAAGCTGGTGCGCGAAGGACTGGAAGAAAAAGCGCTGCTCGCGGCGATCAACAACATGGAATTTCGTTCGCGCGAGGCGGATTTCGGACATTTTCCGCGCGGGCTGATGTATGGGATCAACGCGTTTGACAGTTGGCTGTACGACGACAATGCGCCGTTTATGTATCTGAGCGAACTGCAGATTTGCCGCTTCTTAAAGGAACAGGTGGGAAGCCGCTATTTTGAAGATCTGATTCAGACTTATCTGCTGGATAACACGCATGCTTCCGTGATTGTCATGGCGCCGGAAAAGGGCCTGACGCAAAAAGAAGAGGAACGGGTGCGAAAAGAGCTTGCAGACTACAAAGCGACGCTCTCCAAAGAAGAACTCGACGATCTGGCAGCACGCACGAAACGGCTGCGCGCGTTTCAATCCACGCCGTCCACGGAAGAAGAACTGAAAGCCATTCCGCTTTTGCGGCTCTGCGATATTAAGAAAGAGACGGCGCCGCTTTATAATCAGGAGATTTCGGCGGGAGGCGCGACGCTCCTTTACCATGAGATCGATACCAATGGGATCGCATATCTGGATCTTTTGTTTGATCTTGCGAAGATCCCGCAGGAATATATACCGTATGTGGGGATTCTGACGCGGGTTCTGGGAATGGTAGATACCGCGCGCCATACTTACCGCGACCTGAGCAATGAGATCCATATTCATTCGGGCGGGATTTCGGCGGCCGCCACGGCGTTTGCCGACGCGGCAAATCCCGGCAGCTTTTGCAGTAAGCTGCACATGGAAGGGAAAATGCTGTATGAGCAGATCGACTTTGTATTTGATACAATGGAAGAAATTATGCTTACGTCCAGCCCGGAGGATGAAAAGCGCCTCTATGAGATTATCGCGCGGTTAAAATCCAATCTGCAGACGCGGCTGGTATCGGCCGGGCACCTTGCCGCGGCGACGCGGGCGATGTCCTATTTTTCGGGCGTATCGCGTTTTAACGACAGCGTCAACGGGATTGCGCTTTATAAATTGGTGGAATCCATCGAGGAGCAGTTTGACAGCAAAAAACAGGATCTGATCCGTATTTTAAAAGAACTGACGCGGATGATTTTCTGCAGGGGCAATCTGCTTGCGAGCCTGACGGCGGAAACGGAAGCGGTAGAGAAAGTAAAAGAACGGCTGACGCAATTAAGCGAAAAACTTTTTCCGGCGGAAACGGCCCGCGCGCGGGAAACCGTTCGGCCCGCGCAAAAGAACGAGGGATTTGAAACTTCCTCCCAGGTGCAGTATGTGGCGCTTGCCGGAAATTTCTGCAAAGCGGGGTATCAATATACAGGAGCTTTGCGCATTTTAAAAACGATCATGGCGTACGAATACCTGTGGACGAATATCCGGGTACAGGGAGGCGCGTACGGATGTATGAGCGGTTACGGCAGGACGGGGGACGTTTATTTTGTTTCCTACCGCGATCCGAATCTGGGCAAAACCCTGAAGGTATACGAAGGAATCGCGCAGTATCTGCGGGAATTTCATGTGAGCGACCGCGATATGTGCAAATATATCATCGGAACCATGAGCGAGCTGGATACGCCGCTCAACCCGCAGGCAAAAGGGGCGCGTTCCCTGGCGGCATATCTGGGGAATCTTACGCTGCAGGATCTTCAGCGCGAACGCGACCAGATTTTAAACGCGACGCCGGACAGCATCCGCGAACTTGCGGATCTGATCGGGGCGGTTGCCGCGCAGCGCAACATCTGCGTAATCGGGAACAGTTCCAAAATACAGGCGGAAAAAGATTTGTTTGGTGAAATCCGGCCGCTGGTCGGACAAGGAGAGGACGCATGAAGCTGGATGCGGGAGAATTACAGGCAGGCAACAATAAAAAGTCCGGTTTTGTTACGTTAATCGGACGCCCGAACGTGGGGAAGTCCACCTTAATGAATCATCTGATCGGGCAGAAGATTGCGATTACGTCCCGAAAACCGCAGACGACGCGCAACCGGATTCAGACGGTTTATACCTGCGAACAGGGGCAGATTGTTTTTGTGGACACGCCGGGGATCCACAAAGCGCGCAATAAGCTGGGCGAGTATATGGTCAATGTGGCGCAGAGTACGTTAAACGAGGTAGACGTGGTCCTGTGGCTGGTAGAACCCGTCTCCTATATCGGCGAGGGCGAACGCCATATCGC
>CANQJX010000169.1 GCA_947624335.1 uncultured Marvinbryantia sp. | reverse complement strand
TGTCCGCCCTCAATTTTCAGCATAACCGTTCTCCTATCCGTATTCTTAAAAGTATTATACGGATAAACGTCAGAAATTTCAATTGCTATTTCCCGCGTCTCATTTGCCAAACGACCGGCTGTGTTTTCACAACGGAAGACGCGCTTAGTCATCCGCAGAAAACAAATCTCTGGTATAAACCTTTTCCTTTACGCCTTCCAGTTCCGGCGCCATCCGGTTTGCCACAATCAGGGTACTTTCGTCAAAAAACCGCTGTAAGTCGTTTACTACGGACGCGCCTAAGAAAGCCGTCTCTTTGAGCATGGGTTCATAAATGAGAACGGAAACCTCCTTCTCAATCAGGCGGCTGATAATCCCCTGCACTGCCGACTGGCGGAAATTATCGGACTCTGCTTTCATTGTCAGGCGATATACGCCAACGCAGGCGTTCTTTGCCGTTTCTTCGCTTCCACCCTCCCGGATTCTTCTTAGAATACGGGAAACAATAAAATCTTTTCTGCTGCTGTTGGCGGCAACCACCGCCCGAATCATGTCGTGGGGAACCCCGTCAAGGTCCGACGCATAGTCCGACAAAAGCTGCCTGGTATCTTTGGGAAGGCAGTATCCCCCATAGCCAAACGAAGGGTTGTTATAATATGCTCCAATGCGCGGATCCAGGCAGACCCCGCGTATAATCTTTTCCGCGTTCAGGCCGTGCGCTTCCGCATAGCCGTCCAGTTCATTAAAATAAGCCACCCGCATCGCCAGATAGGCATTTGCAAATAACTTCACCGTCTCGGCCTCGGTCAGATTCATCAGCAGAATATCTACTTTTTCTTTGTCCGCTCCCTGCTGCAAAAGTCCCGCGAATACTTTCGCCGCCTTTTTTGCCTCCGGATATCGGCAATCGGCCCCGACGATAATTCTGGACGGGTTCAGATTGTCGTACAGGGCTTTCCCTTCCCGCAAAAATTCCGGAGAAAACAAGATCCTGCTTGTGCAAAACTGCTCGTTCATCCGGGCGGTAAATCCAATCGGCACCGTGGACTTCATCACAATATACGCATTTGGATTGATCTCGCGCACTTCCCGGATGACGTTCTCCGCCACGGCGGTATTAAAATAATTTTTTTGCGGGTCATAATCGGTCGGCACCGCGACAATTACAAAATCCGCCGTCCGGTATGCAGAAGCGCCGTCCGTGGTCGCCGTCAAGTCCAGCCGCCCCTTTTCCAGATATCTTTGAATCAGGCTATCCAAAATAGGCGATTTCCGGTTATTCAGCATCTCTACTTTGTCCGGCATAATATCTACCGCGCAGACCGTATTGTGCTGCGCAAGAAGGATCGCGTTTGCCAGGCCCACATAGCCGATTCCCACTACTGCTATCTTCATCTTATCATCACCCTATCGCTTCTCTAAAGTATGCTATCGTATTTTGCAACCCGCTTTGCAGGGAAATTTTCGGTTCCCAGCAAAGTTCTTTTTTTGCCAGACTGATATCCGGCTTCCGCTGCTGCGGATCATCCTCCGGCAGCGGCATATATACAAGCCGCGACTTTTGGCCGGTCATCGAAAGAACCTGTTTTGCCAGCTCCAGCATAGTAAATTCGCCGGGATTTCCAAGATTAACCGGTCCCGTAAACCCTTCTTTGCTGTTCATCATACGAACCAGTCCCTCGACCAGATCGTCTACATAGCAAAAGCTTCTGGTCTGCATTCCGTTTCCATAGATCGTAAGGTCTTTGCCCTGAAGCGCCTGTACGATAAAGTTTGATACTACGCGCCCGTCGTCCGGCCGCATATTGGGGCCGTATGTATTAAAAATACGCACCACTTTGATATCCGTGCCATACTGTCTGTAATAATCAAAAAACAGCGTCTCCGCCATGCGTTTTCCCTCGTCGTAGCATGAGCGCACGCCATGCGGATTTACGTTTCCCCAGTAGGCTTCCGTCTGCGGATGTACGGCCGGGTCGCCGTACACTTCGCTCGTGCTTGCCTGCAGAACGCGGGCGCCGCACGCCTTTGCCAGTTCCAGCATATGCAAAGCGCCAAGCACGTTCGTCTTCGCTGTTTTGATCGGATCTGACTGATAATGGACCGGACTTGCCGGACACGCCAGATTATAAATCTGATCGCATTCTACATAGACCGGTTCCTGCACGTCGTGGTAAATAAACTGAAAATCCGGATGGTCCGTCAGCAAAGCCAGATTTTCTTTTCGTCCGGTAAACAGATTGTCCATACAGATAACCCGATTTCCCTGCTCCAGTAATTTTTTACACAGGTGCGAGCCGATAAAACCCGCGCCGCCTGTAACCAAACTAGTCGTTTTTGGCATTTCCTACTCTCCTTCCGGTATGTTTTCATACAGTGCTTTGCAAAACGCCCGCATATTCTCTTTTGGTGAAACGTCCGGCCGGCCAAGATCCGCCCGCGATCCGATTGCGCACCTTACTTCAATAAAACTTATTTCCTCTCTGTGTTTCGCCGCTTCAAGCTCCCGGTCTAACAAAGACAGGTTATCTACACAGACTGCATGCAAATATCCGCATCCCTGCGCGATTTTTACCATGTCTATTTTCTCTGCCACCGTCGGCATTCCGCCTACGCTTTCATGCGCCCCATTATTAATAACAATATGAACTATATTTTTCGGGGCGTACGCTCCCATAAGCGCCATTGCTCCCATGTGCATCAAAACAGCTCCGTCGCCATCTATAATCCATATCTTCTTTTCCGGTCTCTGCAATGCAATCCCAAATGCAATAGAGGAACTATGTCCCATTGATCCCACCGTCAGGAAATCCGTTTCATGCGATTGGCCGTTGGCACTGCGAATTTCAAACAGTTCCCTGCTTATCTTCCCAGTTGTAGAAATAACAGGATCTTTTTGGGTCACTTCCGTAATATGCCGAATCGCTTCTTCTCTTTGCATAGAATATTTGTTTCTGTATTTTATCTGCTTATCATATTCAAAAGCCCCTTTGCGTATTATAAGCGCAGTCTGTTTCCCTTCCTTCCACAAAGTTTGAAAAACAGCCATTGCTTTTTCCAATTCCTTCTTTGTGGTTTCCCTGTCGATAATAAACGCTGAAATTTCCATATCTTCCAGCAGCTTTTGTGTTATGCCGCCCTGAAAAATGTGCTGCGGCTCGTCATGTATGCCCGGCTCGCCGCGCCATCCGATAATAAACAGACACGGTATCGCATATACTGCTTCATTAAGGAGCGACGCAATCGGATTGATAATATTTCCTTCGCCGGAATTTTGCAAATATACTACCGGCACTTTTCCTGTCGCCAGATGATAACCGGCCGCAAGTGCCACCGCATTTCCTTCGTTTGCCGCAATAACATGATGCTGCGGGTCCGTTCCGTATCGATCTGTTAAATAATCGCACAAGGGTCGTAACTGAGAATCCGGCACACCTGCAAAAAAATCAAATTCTTTCAAAAAGTCAAGCCTCATATTTTTGCCTCCCATATATACCCGCAATTATATCATTGACTATTTCTCCGCACAACCCCGCTTTTATCCGCGCAGCCGTTCGTCATTCCTCCGGAATCAATGTGATAATGTCCTGGATAGGCATACACAGATTTTCACATTCTTTTCCTCTGTGATGCGCTAAAATACTTCTCGCCGCATTCTGCATCGCAGGAAAGCTGCTGCGCATCAGCTGGTTTGCATATATCACTACGTTGATCCCGTGCGCTTTAAATTCTTCCTCCGTTACGGTATTATAAGTAGTCGGCACTACCACTAAAAAAGTCCTTTCATCGCGTGCCCGAAAGTTTCTAACAAACTCAAAAATCTCCGTCGGATCAATTGCTTTGCTGTGAATCATAATTGCATCGGCGCCTGCGTCAACATATGCAAATGCGCGCGTCAGGGCATCTTCCGCCCCCTTTCCCAAAATCAGGCTTTCTATCCGGGCGCAAATCATAAAGTCCCCTGTTTTCTGCGCTTTCTTCCCCGCTGTAATTTTGGCGCTGAAATGTTCTATCGTATCCTGTGTCTGATCCGCTTCTATGCCAAACAAAGAGTTCTTTTTTAAACCGGTTTTGTCCTCGATCACGACCATGGAAACTCCCATGCGCTCCAGACTTCGCACCGTATATACAAAATGCTCTGTCAATCCGCCTGTATCTCCGTCGAAGATAATCGGTTTGGTCGTAACTTCCATGATGTCGTCGATGGTACGGAAGCGGCTGG
>CANQJX010000168.1 GCA_947624335.1 uncultured Marvinbryantia sp. | reverse complement strand
GCTGGTGCATCCGGAATACCGCATTGACGTTACGGGCCGATTATCGTTCCGTTTCCTGTTTAAGGGAATTTAAGGAACCATAAACTTTGTTTTTTTTCGCGATATGCTTGTCAGACAGAGGATTTTACTGTAAAATAAAAGTAACCGTTCAGCCAGTGGAGATGGTCTGTCTCTGCTGGCCGGATCGTTACAGATGAAAATGGGAAATTGTTGGAGGAGACATGGAAGAACAGCGCTTTATGAAAAAGATGGCGGGCAGGATCGCCGCCTCGCTTGCCGTATGCATGACGGCTCTGCTGCTGCAGGCGCAGACGCCGCTGCAGGCAGCCAATGTGAAGGACGGCGTAACATTTGAGGAACTGAATGAGGACAGCGTATTTTTGAAGCAGTCGCAGGCGCGGATCTGTACGCTGACGGCAAGCACGATGATGCTTCGGCGCGCCGCGATGCTTTCCGGGGACGAGGACTGGGATGAGATCACCGAAAGCTCGGTAAGGAAGACCGCATGGGTGGAAGGGACAGGCTTAAAGTGGAATTTTTCATCCGCAGGCTTCAGCGTGACGCAAAAGAGCCTTTCCTCGAAGAAGGAACTGATCAGTATGCTGGAAAAGCATCCGGAAGGGATCGTGATCTATAATACGAGCAAGCCCCATGCGATTTTGATCACAGACTATACGGACGGCGTTTTTTATTGCTCGGATCCGTCGAACGCAGCCCCGAAAGGGCGTTATCCGGTGGCGAACGCCTCGATCTCAGTAGAATCAGCGTCAAGGTGCTGGTATGTAAAGACGCCGACGGGACTTACGATCGCGCCGGACGGCAGACTGGTCAATGAGTTCCGCTACACAGTGGGAAATCTGGAATACATGATCGTAGATGCGGAAGAAAAGACGGCTGCGTGCGTTGGCATTGCAGAAAGCGCAAAGTCTGCGCGGATACCGAAAACAGTAAAGATTGACGGCATTACATATCGGGTTGTAAAAGTGGCGGAAAGGGCCTTTGCAGAAAATACGGAGCTTTCGGCAGTGCGGATCGGGGCAAATGTCGTGGCTGTGGAAACAGAAGCGTTTTATAATTGCATAAATCTCAGAAGAGTCATTATCGAATCGGCGCGCCTGAAAAAGATCGGGGAAAACGCCTTTGGCGGCATCAGCCAAAAGGCAAGCATCCTTGTGGGCGAAGAACAGGTAGAGCAGTATACGAATCTGTTATCCATGTCGGCTATGCCAAAGTCAGCCGTTGTAAAGGCCGGGCAGTAGAAGACTCGGAAGCATATGGAAAGAAGGCGGCTATGGGACGCATAGCTGCGAAGGGAGCAAAAAATGAGCATTATCTCTGTATCGGGCGTGAATAACGCGGCAATTCTTACCAGACTGACAGAAGATACGCAAAAAACGGAAAACAGTAATTTTTCTTCTTATTTGGACAAGGCGGCCGCGGCCGGCAATGCGGATTCGTTAGAGCAGATCTTTCAAAAGGCGGCGGATACGTATCAGGTATCCAAAGATTTGTTAAAGGCGATGGCGAAAGCGGAGTCTTCTTTTAATGCGAAAGCGACGTCAAAGAGCGGGGCGATGGGCATTATGCAGCTTATGCCGGGGACGGCGGCTTCGCTCGGCGTTACGGACGCGTATGATCCGGAGCAGAATATCATGGGCGGGGCGAAATACATCAGCCAGCTTTTGAAGAAATATAACGGAAATCTGTCTTACGCGCTTGCCGCTTATAATGCGGGGAGCGGAAATGTAGATAAATACGGCGGGATACCGCCGTTTTCGGAGACGCAGAATTATGTCACGAAAATCCTCAAATATCTGCAGGAGGGCGTAACGATCCCGGACAGCGCACAGTCACAGGCGGATTCGGCCGCGTCATCGGCGGCGTCTTCCGCGGAGCAGACGGACAGCGCTGAAAATACAGGCGTATCCCCGGCGGGAGCCGCTGTGTCGGCGGCCTCATCTTTGCGGGATTTTATGGGCAAATATTTTGATTATGAGGATTATCTGGAATTTTTGCAGTTATTTACAAAGATTATCTCTGAAAAGGTAAACGGCCAAAAAGAAGAGCCGGAGGAAACCGAAGACGGGCAGGCGCAGCCGGAAGAGGCGCAGGAAGAAGAAGCGGCGGAACCGGCCAGGCAGCTTACGATGACGGTTCGGGACACTTACGGGAACGTCCAGAATTACACGCAGGAGGCAGTGCCTGCGCCGGACGATGCGTATAAGGCGTACCAGCGTATGCTGGCAAGCGGCGGAAACCATATTACGGTAAAGCTCACGCCGGGCGCCTGAGCGTTTTCTGTCCGTAAGCGGAAGGAAGCAGTAAAAATATAACGAAACCGGTTGACTTTTTATCTTTCATATAGTATAGTAGTAAAGTCAGTTCGGTAAAAGCGGGCTGACAGAAACAAGCTGATGTGGCACAGGTGGTAGCGCACCTCATTGGTAGTGAGGAGGTCACGGGTCCGAGTCCCGTCATCAGCTTTACCGGATAAACTGGGAATCAGAGATGGAAAGTCTGTGATTCTCAGTTTTTTTACCTGTATACAAAGGAAGGAGCGTTACATGCAGAGAAAGAATTTTGGAAAACAGATGATTTTGGCGGTCGTGCTTTTTATTTATATCATCCTGTCATTCGTCTTTTACATGAGGGAGAATCGGGAGCGCATTATCCGGCAGAATGCCAGCTATATCGAATATACGGCGAACCGGATCGCGAACCATATTGACGATATTTTGCAGAACGCGCAGGAGGGGATCAATACGATCTCGTATCTGTTTGACGAATCGATGGATTCCGTACAGATGGACGAGCAGATGCTGCAGAATCTTGCGGAGCAGTCCCTGTTTGACGACATTGAGTTTACGGGGACGGACGGCGTTTTGCTGCGCGTGTCCGGGGAGACGCGGGACGTCTCCGGGGAAGAATATTTTACGGAAGGCATGAGCGGGCATTCCGGCATCTGCGTCGTTACGGATGAGACGACAGAGGAAAAAAAGATCGTATTTTATGCGCCGCTTCGCTGTGAGAAAAAGATCGTCGGCGTATTAAACGGCGTATATTGCGAAAACCGGGTGCGCGATATTATCTCTACGGATTTATTTGGCAGCGATATCAAGGCTTATCTGTGCGATAAAAACGGGGACGTCCTATTTTGCAGCGAAGGGGCGGAAGAGACGGATAATATCGTGCTGTCGCTTGACGGCTTTGCGGGCGTGAAAAACTCTGTTGTGGACGAGATCCGGAAATCCTTTGAAAACCACAACGCATTTACCTATACGTTTGAAACGGAGCAGGGGACGGGGAACTCCTATCTTGCCATGCTCTCGGTAAACGACTGGGTGTTAAAGCAGAACTTCCCGTCAAGCGTGTCGGGGCGGATGGTCAACCGCGCGGAGACGGCGGGCTTTGAACTGGAAGCCAGGCTTGTCGCCGGATTTTTGCTGTATCTGGCGGTTTTAGTGTTTTTCGGATGGCGGCAGCGCAAACAGCTTGTATTTGAAAACCGGAAGGTTTCGCGTATTGTGGAGAGCGCGGTGCGGCTGTTTGACCGGTTTGCGGTCGTCGACCTGGAAACGGATACCTATGAATATCTGGAAGAGGCGGATGTCCGTATGCCGCAGAAGGGTTCTTTTTCGGATCTGCAGGCATATTTGGATCAGCATTATATCGAAGAGGAAGGCGGGGAGAAAATGTCCGCGCTTATCACCCGGGAATATATCCAGGACCATATCCGGAAGAAAGACCAGTATCTGCAGTTTGAGTACCGTATCCGGAAAAACGGCGCAGAGCAGTGGGAAAATATGTCGATCCTGTGCCTGCGCTGGGAGGATCAGACGCCGGTACAGGTGCTGGTCGCGATCCAGGACGTGACGGCGTTAAAGGAAAAAGAGCGGGAGAGCCGCCTTGCCCTGCAGAATGCGTTTGAGGCGGCGGAACAGGCGAACCATGCGAAGAGCGAGTTTTTGTCCCGCATGTCGCATGATATCCGCACGCCGATGAATGCGATCATGGGAATGACGACGGTTGCCGCGATGCATATTGACGATAAGGAGCGCGTGGTGGACTGTCTGGGCAAGATTACGGTGTCGAGCAGACACCTGCTTGCGCTCATTAACGATGTGCTGGATATGTCAAAGATTGAGAGCGGCAAGCTTGAACTGAAGGAGGATACCTTTGACCTGCATGCACTTCTGGAGTCTCTGG
>CANQJX010000167.1 GCA_947624335.1 uncultured Marvinbryantia sp. | reverse complement strand
CATTACGCACAGCAACGCCCCGCAGGTTGGCATGATCCATACCGCCATGAACGAGTTCGCCCATATCCATGCAGACTATACCGGCGCTCCCATGTCGGTATGTTCCGCTATGAGCCAGGGCTACATCGGTTACGATATCCAGAATATTCTGCGCGCAGAGCTGATGAACCGGGGAATTTATAAACCCGTCAGCACCATTATCACGCAGGTCTGCGTGGATCCCTACGACGAAGCGTTTTATCATCCGGTAAAAGTAATCGGGCGCTTGATGAACAAAGCGGAGGCGGAAGCGGAAGAAGCAAAGGGCAATCATGTAACGGAGGTGTCGCAGGGAACGTACCGCCGCATCGTATCGGCGCCGCGCCCTCAGAAAATCATTGAAATCGACGCCATCAACGCCCTTGTGGACGCCGGGCAGCTTGTGATCGCCTGCGGCGGAGGCGGAATCCCCGTGATGGAACAGGACCATGTGTTAAAAGGCGCGAGCGCGATCATTGAAAAAGATTATACAGCCGGAAAGCTTGCCGAAATGACGGACGCCGATATCCTGCTGATCCTTACCAACGAGGAAAAGGTGGATATCGACCGCGATACCGACCATCCGGTTGTTTTAGGGGAAATTACGGCGGCGGAGGCAGAAGCGCATATTCAGAAAAAGCAGTTTGGCGAAACCGCAATGCTGCCGAAGATCCGCGCTTCGATTGACTTTGTATCGGGCAGGGCCGGACGCAGGGCGGTCATTACCGATCTGATGCACGCCAAAGACGCGGTGGAATCAAAGACAGGAACTATTATCACCGCATAGATTTGCCGGGCAAAGGCAGAGTATAAAAACAGAGGGGAACATATCCATGCGCTGGAGCAGGAGAAAAAGACTGATTAAGAAACAGGCGCAGAAGCGCCGCACCTATAAGCGGTGCGCAATCATCGCAGGTTCTGTGGTCCTTGCGCTTGCCGCCGCAGATATTGTATACATAAAAGTGATGAGCGGGCGTTTTTACCATCACACTACGCTAAACGGCTACGATGTGTCCGGCAAAACGGCCGACGAAGTGACCGAGCAGTTGGCGGCGCCTTACAGCACGCTTTCCCTGCAGATTGAGGAACAGGGGCAGCGCGTATTGACCACCGGCTTTACCGATATGGGGTATACGGTGGATAAAGAACAGATGCGCTCCGCCGTGTCGGAATTGATCGGACGTCAGAGCGGCTTTGCCTACGCGGGCCTGATTTTCGGGAACAGCTTTGGGATGCGCGTTCCGTTTTCCGTGGACGAGGAACAGTTCCGCGCGACGGTCAACAGCGGGAACTTATCCGTCCCGCGCACAACTACCGCAGACGCCGAACTGGTTCTGTCCGACGGGGAATATACCATCCGGCCCGAAGTTTACGGAACAGACTTTGAGGACACCGATCTTCGCACGCTGGTCCGGGAAGAGATCCAGCGCGAACTGGCAAGCGGAACGGTCGGGCAGACCATCGTGGCGGACATCCCGAAAAGCATCTACCGGCAGCCGCAGATCCGTGCGGACGACAGGCAGCTGAATGAAAATCTGGAGCTTTACAATCGCTTTTGCAAAGCGCAGATTTCCTATGTGTTCGGCGACAAGCGCGAGGTGGTAGACTGGGAAACAATCCGCGGCTGGCTGCTGCCGGATCAGAAAGACGCGCCGGTGGATGAAGAAGCGGTTTATAACTATGTATATGATCTGGCCGCGACTTATGATACTTACGGGCTTCCGCGCACGTTTGAAAGCACTTACCGCGGCGAGCTGACAATCGAGTACAACAAGTACGGGTACGAAATTGATATTGACGCGGAATTTAGCCAGCTTTTAGCTGATATTTACGCCAATGCGCCGGTGGAGCGCGAACCCGTCTATTCTCAGACCGGATATAGCCGCAGCGGCGTGGACGACTTAAACGGCACCTATGTGGAAGTCGATTTAAGCATGCAGCATTTGTGGTTTTATAAACACGGCGATCTGATCGTGGAAAGCGATATCATCTCCGGCCTTCCCAAAGACGGGCGCGAGACGCACGAAGGCGTCTTTACCATTCCTTATAAGGCGAGTCCGTTTACGCTCAAGGACGAGGGAAACGCGCCGGGTCAGGGCTGGGATATCGAGGTTCAGTACTGGATGCCGTTCGACGACGGACAGGGACTGCACGACGCATCCTGGCAGAGTAATTTCGGCGGGACAACCTATCTGGTTGCCGGCTCCCACGGCTGTATTAATCTTCCGGTCGGCGCCGCGGCGGAAATTTATGATGCGATGGAAGAAAACGTCTGCATCCTGATCTATCAGTAACGTTTATTTCACCAGGGCCGCATAAAGGCCGTGGAAGAACAAAAACGCCATCAGCACGGGCAGTACCCATTTGAGGTATCCGCGAAGCCAGCGCGGGAAGCGCGGCCCGCTGCCCGTGTTTACTTCTTCATAAAAATGATCCCATCCCCATCCCCGTTTGCTGACGCAGAACATCAGATAAATAAAGCTGCCGCCCGGAAGCAAAAGGGTGCTGACAATAAAATCTTCAAAATCCAGCACCGTACTTCCCGCGCCAAGCGGCTGAAACGAGGACCACAGGTTAAAGCCCAGCACACAGGGGATGCTGCACAGGCCGACGATCAAAATATTGCGCACAATTGCCTGTGTTTTCTTCCAGTTCCATAATTCCCGGCTCATAGCGACAATATTTTGAAATACCGCCAGCACGGTGCTGAACGCCGCGAAACTCATAAAAAGGAAAAACAGAGCGCCCCAGATATTGCCCGCCGCCATGGTGTTAAATACGTTCGGCAGCGTGACAAAGATCAGGCTCGGGCCGCTGTCCGGATTGACGCCATGCGCAAAGCACGCCGGAAAAATAATCAGGCCCGCCGTGATTGCCACAAAGGTATCCAGCGCCGCAATGGTGGCGCTCTCTCCTAACAGTCCCTTTTCTTTTCCGATATAGCTTCCGAAGATTGCCATGGAACCGATTCCGAGACTCAACGTAAAAAACGCCTGGTTCATAGCCTGTACAATGACCGGTCCGATTCCGATATGCCGGATCTGCTCCAGATTCGGCACCAGATAAAATTTCAGCCCTTCTGCGGCGCCCGGCTGCAAAATGCTGTTGCCGGCCAACACCACCATAATGACAATCAGCGCCAGCATCATTCCCTTGGTAATCCGCTCCACGCCGTTCTGCAGTCCCAGCGCGCAGATTACAAACCCCATTACAACTACAAACAGCGTGCAGAAAGTCATCGTAAGCGGACTTGCGAGAAGCCCGTGAAAAGCCGTCTCTACCCCCGCCGCATCCAGTCCGGAAAAGCGGCCGGTCAGGCTCGCGCAGAAATAATAGAGCATCCACCCCGCTACCGTCGTATAGTAAAACATCAGCATATAATTTCCGACTATTGCCACATAACCGTGCAGATGCCACTTCTGCCCCGGTTTTTCCAGCACGGCGAACGACTGCGCCGCGCTCTTCTGGCTGGCGCGTCCGACGGCAAATTCCATGCACATAATCGGAATCCCCATCATCGCGAGAAACAGCAGATAAAACAGCACAAAAATACCGCCGCCGTTATTTCCCGCCACATAGGGAAATCTCCACACGTTTCCGATTCCGATTGCGCATCCCGCGCTCAGCAGAATAAAGCCCAGCCTTGATTTTAGTTTTTCTCTTTCCACACTCTTTCCTCCCCTGCAGACAGCGTTATGTCTTCCTTCCTTTTGGCTGACGGATATGCCGGTTCAGTGAAAATCCGGCGTTCCCATCAGATTGTACGGCGTCACCTGATATACGTAGTAATTCAGCCAGTTTGTATACAAATTGTTGGCGTGGGAGCGCCACATCAGCAGCGGTTTGTTTTCCGGATCATCGTCGCGGTAATAATGCTGCGGAATGTCAATCGCCAGCCCTTTTCCGAGATCGCGCTTATATTCGCTATCCAGCGTCACGCGGTCATACTCCGGATGCCCCATCACAAAAATCTGCCTTCCGTCCGCAGTCATCGCAAGAAATACGCCCGCCTCCACGGATTCCGCAAGCACGATCAAATCTTTGCAGTTGTGAATGTCTTTGGCGGACACCTCCGTATAGCGGGAATGCGGCGCAAGAAACATGTCGTCAAAGCCGCGCACAAGGGGGATTTTACGGTTTTCTACCTTGTGCCAGAACAGCCCGAACAGTTTTTTATCCAGCATCCTTTTTTGCAGG
>CANQJX010000166.1 GCA_947624335.1 uncultured Marvinbryantia sp. | reverse complement strand
GACCGAGGAAGCGACTGAAACGGAAGCGCAGACTGAGACAGAAATGCAGACGGAGGCGGAAACGCAGGAGACAGCCGACGAGGACGCGCCGCTGGTTGCGCTGGATCCCGGCCATCAGGCGCCGGGACCGGACTTATCCGCAACCGAGCCGAACGGACCCGGCTCCGATACCCTGCGCGCAAGCATGACTGCGGGAGGCGAAGGCGTGGATTCCGGAATAAAGGAGTACGCCCTGAATCTGGAGATCTGCCTGCAGTTGAAAAAAGAACTGGAAGCGCGGGGCTATCGCGTAATCTTAACGCGCGAGACAAACGAGGCCGTTCTGACGGATATTGAGCGCTGCAAGATTGCCAATGAAGCCGGCGCGGACATCCTGCTTCATATTCATGCAAACGATTCGGACGACAGCGAGGCTACCGGCGCGCTTGCGTCCGCGCCGACGTATACCAATCCTTATGTATCGGATATTTACAACAGTTGTATGAAGCTGGCGGACGATATACTCAGCGCATATTGCGAGGAAACCGGTTTTTACAGAAGGGGTATTTTCCTCAATGACCAGCTTACATCCATCAACTGGAGCGAAGCGCCGGTAACGGTTCTGCAGCTCGGCTATCTGACAAATCCGCAGGACGATGCTTATATGGCGGATGCGAAGAATCAGGATACCATGGTGCAGGGGATTGCAAACGGCATTGACATTTATTTCGGGAGATAATCTGCATGTTCTGGAGCGGAGTCTACAAGATCGGAAGAGTGACAGCGCCGATCCTTGTACATTATCTGGTCAATCATATCATCGTGATCGTGGGAATCGGAGGGCTGCATATCGAAGACGCGGCCCTTTGGACAAGTGCAACGGCAGTTTTGTTACTGCCGTTGTTTGCGTGGATGTACCGCGCGGACGGAAATCCTTACGGGGAACATAAAATCAACGCTCAAGCCTGCCTGCTGATCGCGCTTCTGGGCGTCGCCTGCAATCTGGTGCTGACGTACGCGGAAAACCTGCTGCTTTTCAGGCTGCGCCTCAATCTGCCCAATACGGCGCAGGAGGCGCTGTTTCAAAGCAATTTTTGGATCCAGATCATCGGCGTGGGCATGATCGTCCCGGCAATGGAAGAAACTTTGTTCCGGGGACTTGTATATAAACGCCTAAGAGGGTATACTAAAACTGCGTGGTCGGCGATACTGCTTTCTGCGGCGCTGTTCGCTGTTTACCATGGGAATCTGATTCAGATTTTATTTGCGTTTCCCATGGGGATCATTCTCGCGGCGATATATGAAAAACGGCAGACCTTAAAGGCGCCGGTTCTGTTCCATATGTCGGTGAATATCAGTTCTATACTGCTGACGGCGTTCGGCTAGACTGCGTTTGCAAGAGAAAGGGTGAGGAGAATGAAAAAAGAGATTTTAAGCTGGATAGGATGTTTTGCGGTTGCGATTGCGCTGGCGCTGTTTATTGTCACGTTTATCGGGCAGCGGGTGGAGGTGGACGGACAGTCCATGGAACCGATGCTTCAGAATAAGGATAATCTGATCTGCGATAAGATCAGTTACCGCTTTTCGGATCCGGAGCGCTTTGATATTGTGATTATCCATCCGTATGACGGCAGCAAAAAGGAACGCTGGATCAAGCGCATCATCGGCCTGCCGGGAGAAGAAGTGCGCATTGATATGGAGGGCAATATCTATATCAACGGCAAAATCCTGGAAGAGTCCTACGGAAAAGAAGTGATTGAGGATCCGGGCATGGCGCTGGAACCCATTCAGCTTGGCGAGGACGAATACTGGGTGATGGGCGATAACCGCAACCACAGCAGCGACAGCCGCGTGATCGGTCCGGTCCCGCGAAGCCGGATTGTAGGAAAGGCGTTTGTCCGCATTTTCCCGTTCAACAAAATCGGATTCATCAAACATCAGTAGAAGGAGCGAACCATGGAAAGAAAAAATGTCTGGAGCAGTTACGGAAAGAAACAGCTTGCCGAACTGGAAAAGCTGAATAAAAATTACCGCGCGTTTCTGGATCGCGGCAAGACAGAAAGAGAATGTATCCGGGAGGCCGTCAGGCTGGCGCAGGAGGCGGGCTACCGCGACCTGAAGGACGTGATCAAAAAAGGCGAAACGCTGCAAAGCGGCGACAAGGTGTACAATGTGTGCATGGAAAAGGCGATCGCGCTGTTCCACATAGGGAGCAAGGATATCGAGAAGGGCATGAACATTCTGGGCGCGCATGTCGATTCCCCCAGGCTGGATTTAAAACAGAACCCGCTGTATGAGGACACGGAGCTTGCTTATCTGGATACGCATTATTACGGCGGCATTAAGAAATATCAATGGGTGACGCTGCCCCTCGCCCTGCACGGCGTAGTGGTCAAAAAAGACGGCAGCAGGACGGAAATCGTGATCGGGGAAAAGGAGAACGACCCGGCGTTTTGCATTACCGACCTTCTGGTACACCTTTCCGCAGAACAACTGGAAAAAAAGGCGTCGAAAGCGGTAGAAGGAGAGGCGCTGGATCTGCTGATCGGCAATATTCCCTTAAAAGACGCCGAGAAGGATGCGGTAAAGGAAAATATTCTGGCGCTTTTAAAAGAGCAGTATGACATCACGGAGGAAGACTTTCTCTCCGCGGAGCTGGAGGCAGTGCCCGCGGGGAAAGCGCGCGAGTGCGGCATCGACCGCAGCATGATCCTGGCGTACGGGCAGGACGACAGAGTCTGCGCCTATACGTCTTTGGAGGCGATGCTTGACGCCAAAAAGGTAAAGCGCACCGCCTGCTGTATTCTGGTGGACAAAGAGGAGATCGGAAGCGTGGGCGCGACCGGCATGCAGTCCCGTTTCTTTGAAAATACCGTGGCGGAGCTTTTAAACTGCATGGGAGATTATTCCGAACTGAAGCTGCGCCGCGTGCTGGCAAATTCGCGGATGCTCTCTTCGGATGTGAGCGCGGCGTTTGACCCGGCGTACGCCTCCGCGTTTGAAAAGAAGAACGCCGCTTATTTTTCACACGGCATTGTATTTAACAAATATACCGGGGCGAGAGGAAAATCCGGCTCCAACGATGCCAACGCCGAGTATATGGCGCAGCTTCGCGCAACCCTGGACAAATCCCAGGTGGCTTATCAGACGGCGGAGCTTGGCAAAGTGGATTTTGGCGGCGGCGGCACCATCGCCTATATTCTGGCGCTGTACGGGATGCAGGTGATCGACTGCGGCGTGGCGGTACTGAATATGCACGCGCCCTGGGAGATCGTCAGCAAGGCGGACGTCTATGAGGCAAAGCGGTGCTACGCGGCGTTTTTGCAGGATTAATTTTGAAAACAGCTTATAGTTTGGGAAGGAGAGGCGCATGAGTAACGTAAAGAGAGTCTATGTGGAGAAGAAGCCGGCATTTGCCGTGCAGGCCAGGGAACTGAAACACGAGGTGCGAAGCTATCTGGGGATTACCGGGATGACCGGAGTGCGTGTGCTGATCCGCTACGATGTGGAGAATCTTTCGGAGGAAGTATTTTCGGCGGCATGCGAGACCGTTTTTTCGGAGCCGCCCGTGGATGTCCTCTACCACGAGACTTTTCCCACGGGGGAGGGCGACCGCGTCTTTTCCGTGGAATATCTGCCGGGACAGTTTGACCAGCGCGCCGATTCTGCCGAACAGTGCGTGCGCTTTTTAAACGAGGAAGAAAATCCGGTGATCCGTTCGGCCACGACCTATGTGATCGAGGGAACGATCAGCGACGAAGAGTTTGCGGCGATCAAGAATCACTGCATCAATCCGGTGGATTCGCGCGAGACCGGGATGGAAAAACCGCAGACGCTGGTGGCCTCGTTTGAAGAACCGGCGGATATCCGGGTATTCGAGGGATTTACCGGCATGTCCGAGGACGCTCTGCGGGAACTCTACGCCTCTTTAAACCTTGCTATGACATACAAGGACTTTTTGCACATTCAGAATTATTTCAGGCAGGAAGAAAAACGCGATCCTACGGTAACGGAGATCCGGGTGCTGGATACCTACTGGTCGGATCACTGCCGCCATACGACGTTTTCCACGGAGCTGAAGGAAATTACGTTTGGGGAAGGCGATTATAAAGAGCCGATAGAAGCGGCTTATCAAAAATATCTTGCCGACCGGAAGGAACTGGGCCGGGAGGACAAGTATGTGTGCCTGATGGATCTGGCGCTGATGGCGATGCGCAAACTGAAACAGGAAGGAAAGCTGGACGATCAGGAAGAATCGGAGGAGATCAACGCCTGCAGCATCGTGGTGCCGGTGGAGATTGACGGCGAAGTACAGGAATGGCTGGTG
>CANQJX010000165.1 GCA_947624335.1 uncultured Marvinbryantia sp. | reverse complement strand
TAACGCATCACAAGGCTTGTCAGGGTATCGCGTCCGTCTTTTTTCTGCGCCTGCTCCGCCTCTGTCTGTAAACCGGGATCGTCCGGCGCAACCGGTTCGATGCCGTTATCCGAGATATGCAGTTTCCCTTCGTCAAACAGCCACAGGAATACCTCGGTCATATCCGGGTCGAACTGGGTGCCTTTTCCCTGCACCAGTTCCGTGCGGATCACCTTTGCCGGCAGGCTGTCGCGGTATACGCGCTTGGAATTCATGGCGTCATACGCGTCCGCAATACAGATGATACGCGCCACCTCCGGAATATCCGTGCCGCTTAACCCGTCCGGATACCCGTGCCCGTCGTAGCGTTCGTGGTGATGACGCGCTCCCGCGCTGATGCCCGGAAGCGTGCCGATATTGCTCAGAATATCGCCGCCCACCGCCGCGTGGGATTTGATCACTTCATATTCCATATCGGTAAGCTTATCCGGTTTGTTCAGAACGGAATCCGGGATACTGATTTTTCCGATGTCATGCAGCAGCGCGATATTGCGCAGGTTGCTCAGTTCTTCTTCGGTATAGCCCAGTTCCTTCGCCAGACGCACCGCATACCCCGCCACGCGGGTGGAATGTCCTTTGGTGTAAGGGTCTTTTGCGTCGATCGTATCCGCCAGCGCGCGGACGATCTCCAGCGACATCTGCTCCACTTTCTGGCGGCGTTCTTCCGCCGTGCGCGTCTGAACCGCCACCTCCCGTTCCAGATGTTCCTCGTAGTAATAGCTGTCCGTTACATCCTTCAGAAGATACAGGAAAATCTGGCGTCCTTTGCTGTTCTGCATATCCTGTTTTTCAACCTTATACACCCGTCCCGCATGAAACAGATATTTCCGGGAAAGTTCTTTTTCGTTGACCTCCGGGAGCAGCGCCGCCGCGATCCGGTTGCTGTAAAGGATCTGATAACGGTTGTCCAGCACGATCAGTCCTTCGCTTAAACGGTTCATGGCATATTCTTTCGCTTCCACAACCGTGTCCAGAAAATCGTAGCGCAGGATGCCCCACAGGCACATGAAAGAGGCGATGGCATAAGCAACCGCCGTTGTATCGTAGCCCCGAGTGCAGCCCGAAAGCACCAGCAAAAGCCCCGCCACGGCAATCGCCAGCGTCAGCAGCATACCGACGATCTGTTTTTTCCTGTTTCGGTTTGTCTCCCGGTTGTACTGCCGCGTAAGGCAAAGCGCGACAATCACAAAATAGATTCCGGCCAGCCCCATAAAAACATAGTATACGGGACCGTGCTCAATGACCAGATGCGGAAATACGCCCTCGTTCAGATAGCGCACGTTGACGTAAAACAAATCCTGATGTTCGTAAGATACAACCAGCCCCCAGACTGCAAAATGGAAAAACGCAAGCGCGGCCAGAATGCCGGAAGGAATTGTGATATTGCAGTAATTTAAGCCCAGCATCAGAATCAGCAGCGGGATAAACGCCTTGCCCAGATAGCAGATCTTGGTTCCGACCATGGCTGTGTTTTTGGTAGTCGCGATGATCTCCACAAAATAACCCGCGTTGTTGATCCACGCCGCGAGCGCCAAAAGCATGAGAATCGTGCGGTGGCGCGAATTCCCATGCTGAAAAATGTACATAAATTCAAGAAAAACCACAATCGTCGTCAGGCCCTGAAGTCCCAGTAGAAAATAGTACATACCATTTCCTTTCGTTTAAAAACTCTGCCGTATCTTCGTATTTTATCGGATGAACATAGCGTCGCCAAAGCTGAAGAAGCGGTAGCGTTCTTTTACCGCCTCCGCGTAGGCGTCCAAAATGTGTTCTCTGCCGGCGAGCGCCGAAACCAGCATCAGCAGCGTAGATTCCGGAAGATGGAAATTGGTGATCAGTCCGTCCAGAATCTTAAATTGGTAGCCCGGATAGATAAAAATATCGGTCCATCCGCTTCCCGCATGCAGCGTTCCCGTTTCGTCGGCCGCGGATTCTAAGGTGCGGCAGCTTGTCGTACCCACGCAGATGATCCTGCCGCCCGCTGCTTTTGCGCGGTTAATCTGTTTTGCCTGTTCTTCTTCAATCCGGTAAAATTCCGTGTGCATATGGTGTTCGGCGATCTCCTCCGTCTTAACCGGACGGAATGTGCCAAGTCCCACATGCAGGGTGATATGCGCAATGTTTACGCCCTTGCCGCGGATCTTCTTCAAAAGTTCCTGCGTAAAATGCAGGCCCGCCGTAGGCGCCGCCGCCGACCCGTCATGCTTCGCGTAAACCGTCTGATAGCGGTTTTTGTCTTCCAGCGGATGCGTGATATAAGGCGGAAGCGGCATCTGTCCCAGCCGGTCAAGAATTTCCTCAAAAATTCCCTCGTAGGAAAAACGGATCAGCCGGTTTCCCTCCTGCACGATCTCCAGCACTTCGCCGGTCAGAAGCCCTTCCCCAAAGGAAATGACCGTACCCGGCTTTGCCTTCTTTCCCGGTTTTACCAGAGTTTCCCACACGTCGCCTTCCCTGCGTTTTAAAAGCAGGACCTCTATTTTTGCGTCTGTCCCCGCTTTATTGCCGTATAACCTGGCCGGGATCACTTTGGTGTCATTGATCACCAGGCAATCGCCGGGATTCAGAAAATCTGCGATCTCCCGGAAAATATGGTGTTCCATTCGTCCCGTTTTTTTATCCAGCACCAGAAGGCGCGAAGCGCTGCGGTCCGCAAGCGGATCCTGCGCAATCAGTTCTTTTGGCAGATCAAAATAAAAATCGGATGTTTTCATACAGGCTTTACCTCTTTGCCGTCTGATAGTACACAACATTTTCCTGCAGCAGCACCGGCCTGCCGTCCGTACATTCTAAGATGGCGACGCCGCAGTTGGGCGCTACGCCCCGGTGCCAGAAATCGCGCAGCTCATATGTGCGCATACTGTTCAGCAGCCCGCGCGCCGCCGCTCCATGCGTGGATACCAGAATGGTCTTGTCGCGCAGTTCTTCCCTGCCGCAAATGTCCTGCAGAAAATCCGCCGTGCGCGCCGCCAGTTCCTGTAAAGTTTCTCCTCCCGGCGCCGGCACATAGTCCTGCGGCCTGCGAAAAAAGTTGTAGATCGGATCATCCCGTTTCGGAAAACTCCGGGCGTCCGGCGCGGCTTCATCCGGCCGGCCGCCTTCACGGCACGAAGGCGCTACGACGCTCCCGCCGGTCCACTCCCGCCCCTCGTTCGCGCCAAAGCTGATTTCCGCCAGCCGCTCGTCCTCAATAATCGGAATGTCCCGTCCGGCAAGCACCAGTTTTGCCGTCTCTTTTGCGCGGGAAAGCGGGCTGGTAAACGCCAGGTCAAACGGGATGTTTCGCATTCCCTTTGCCGTCTCCATGGCCAGCGCGCGCCCGTTTTCATTTAAGTCCGTATCGCTTCTGCCCTGCAGGCGGTGAATCTTATTCCACTGTGTTTCTCCGTGACGGATAATATATATTCGCATCCTGATACCCCGGTTACTGTCTTAAAACAATCCCCATCGAATCCAGGCCGTGAAGAATCTTCTTCATTGCCGCGGCGACGTCCGCTTCCTCCAGGGTTTTGTCCTTTGCGCGGAAAACAAGGGAATAAGCCATGGATTTGCAGCCTTCCCCGATCTGCTCGCCCTCGTAAACGTCGAACAGTTGGTAGCTTTCCAGATACCTGCCCCCGCGCTGCGCGAGCATCGCTTCAATTTCGCCCGCAAGGATCGTCTTCGGCACTACCATGCTTAAATCGCGCGTAACCGCCGGGAATCTGGCAATGCCCTCATATTTGCGGTCGAATGTTGCCAGCGCCTCCACTTCCGGCATATCCAGCACCGCCACATAAACGCGCTCGCCGATGCCGTAGCGGTCGGCAACCGCCGGATGCAGTTCGCCCAGATAACCCAAGGTTATGCCCTGGCAGAGAATATCCGCCTTTCGGCCCGGATGCAGATACGGCCTGTTCGCTTTCGGATCGTATGCGACCGCTTTGGAGATCCCGACCTTCTCAAAAAATTCCTCCACCACGCCTTTCATCGTGTAAAAATCGCCCTCCCCGTACATGCCGAGCGTAAACTGCATCCGTTCTTCGGGCAGCTCTTTTAACGGAAGTTCTTTGGGAAGGTAGATATTTCCCAGTTCATAAAGACGCACGTTTTTATTGCGGTGGTTATAATTAAACGCAAGCGACGTCAGCATTCCGTTTAAAGAAATGGTGCGCATGATGCTGAAATCCTCTCCCAGAGGATTCGAGATCGTTATGGCGCCGCGCAGCGGATCGTTTTCCGGGATCTGAAGCTTGTCAAATACTTTCGGGCTTTCAAAGGAATAGCAGTACCCCTGTGAAAATCCG
>CANQJX010000164.1 GCA_947624335.1 uncultured Marvinbryantia sp. | reverse complement strand
GCGCAGGACGGGATCTGCGCGCTGCAGGCGCTTGGCATCGGGCTGGTCTGTACCGTTTTCCCCTATCTGGGATATACGCAGGGACTGAAAATAGTGGAAGCGGGCAAAGCGTCGGTGCTTGCGTTTGCCGAGCCGATGGTGGCGACTGTGTGCGGGCTGCTTCTTTTCGGCGAGATGCTGCGCGTTCATCATATGCTTGGAATTTTGCTGATTTTTCTGGCGATTGTTTTTCTGAACATTCCGCTTGGCTTTTTGCATAAAAAAACGGTACTGCCGGGTAAATAAGAGGAGGACGGAAATGAAAAAAATAGAAATGAAAAAAATAGAAATGAAAACCCCGCTTGTAGAGATGGACGGGGACGAGATGACAAGGATTCTCTGGAAAATGATCAAGGAGGAACTGATCTGTCCGTTTGTGGAACTGAAAACGGAATACTATGATCTGGGGCTGGAAAAGCGCAACGAGACGGACGACAAAATTACGGCAGAGAGCGCGCAGGCCACAAAGAAATATAAGGTGGCCGTAAAATGCGCCACCATCACGCCGAACGCGGCGCGCATGGAAGAGTATCATTTAAAAGAGATGTGGAAAAGCCCGAACGGAACCATCCGCGCGATCTTAGACGGAACCGTGTTCCGCGCCCCGATTATTGTAAAGGGGATCGAACCGAATGTACGCACATGGAAAAAACCGATCACCATTGCAAGGCACGCCTACGGGGACGTTTATAAATCTGTGGAGATGAAGGT
Organism: uncultured Marvinbryantia sp.; assembly: GCA_947624335.1. Taxonomy (GTDB): domain Bacteria; phylum Bacillota; class Clostridia; order Lachnospirales; family Lachnospiraceae; genus Marvinbryantia. Next base: position 3,606 of record CANQJX010000164.1, on the reverse strand, counting down.
GGACGGTCCGGGGAAAGCCGAACTTGTATTTACCGGGGCGGACGGCAGAGAAACGCGCGAACTGATCCAGGAATTTACCGGCGCGGGCGTGCTGCAGGGCATGCATAACCTGAACCGCTCCATTGAGAGCTTCGCCAGAAGCTGCTTTGCGTATGCGCTGGATACCGGACAGGATTTGTGGTTCGCTACGAAAGATACGATCTCCAAAAAGTATGACCATACGTTTAAGGATATTATGCAGGAGATCTTTGAAGCGGAATATGCAGACCGCTTCCGGGACGCCGGAATCAAATACTTTTACACGCTGATCGACGACGCGGTTGCGCGCGTAATGAAATCTGAGGGCGGCTATATCTGGGCCTGCAAAAACTACGACGGGGACGTTATGAGCGATATGGTATCCTCCGCGTTCGGTTCTTTGGCCATGATGACGTCTGTTCTGGTATCGCCGGACGGCTGCTATGAGTATGAAGCGGCGCACGGAACCGTGCAGCGCCATTATTATAAGCACTTAAAAGGAGAGGAGACATCCACGAACTCCGTGGCAACTATTTTTGCCTGGAGCGGCGCCTTAAGAAAGCGCGGGGAATTGGACGGTTTACAGGATCTGACGGCGTTTGCCGACCGCCTGGAAGCCGCTGTGATTCAGACCATTGAAGAGGGAAAAATGACAAAGGATCTGGCGCAGATCACCACTTTAAAGGATGTCAGCGTACTGACAAGCGAAGGATTTATCAAAGCGGTAAGAGAAAAACTGGAAGATATGTGATCCGTATATTATGGGAGGAATCAGCACAATTCCTCCCATAATTCATATAACGTTTCCAGTTCCTGGGAGACGTCGTATTTTTCTTTGTTTAGTTCCACGCATTTCGCCGCGTCGCCGTATACTTCCGGCAGCAGAAGCAGCGCATCGATTTCTTTATCGCGCGTCTCCAGTTCGCTGATGCGTTCCTCTGTTCTGCGCAGATCGTTCTGACGTTTGCGCGCGCGCGCCTGTTCTTCCTTTTGCTGCTTCCAGCCGCGCTTTCCGTCCGCCTCTTTTGCATCTTCTTTCGGCGCGCTTACCGCCGCTCCAAAAAGGGCCGTACTTTTTTGGCCGGATGTCTGCGGCGCATAAATTCCGGTCAGTTCGTCTTTCTTTTCCAAATAATAATCGTAATTTCCGAGGTAGTTCACCAGCGTGTTTCCGGTCAGTTCCAGAATGCGGGTGGCGGTTTCGTTGATAAAATAGCGGTCGTGCGATACATAAAGCACGGTTCCGACATAGTTTTTTAAAGCGTTTTCCAGAATTTCCCTGGAAATGACATCCAGATGATTCGTCGGCTCGTCCAGAATCAGAAAGTTTGCTTCCGAGAGCATCAGTTTTGCCAGAGAAAGCCGTCCGCGCTCGCCGCCGCTTAAATCCGCCACGCGCTTAAATACATCTTCCCCGGTAAACAGAAACGAAGCGAGTACATTGCGGATGCGGGTATTGTTTAATGCGGGATATTCGTCCGAGAGTTCTTCAAAAAGCGTTTTTTCCATATGCAGCACATGATGTTCCTGATCATAATAGCCGATATGCACGTTGCTGCCGAGCGAGACCGTTCCGCAGTCGGCGTTTTCTGCGCCGTTGATGATTTTTAAGAGCGTAGTTTTTCCCGTGCCGTTATCGCCGATTATGGCGACGCGCTCCCCGCGCTTAACCGCAAAGCAAAGATCGGAAAAAAGCGTAAGGCGGCCAAAGGATTTGCCAAGCCCTTGGGCCGTCAGTACATCGCTGCCGCTCACAACGCGCGGTTCTAAAGAAATCCGCATCTTATCGGCAATTTCGGACGGTTTTTCCAGACGCTCGATTTTATCCAGCGCTTTGACGCGGCTTTGCGCGCGTTTTATGCTTTTTTCACGGTTAAAAGAGCGCAGCGTTGCAATCACTTCTTCCTGATGCCGGATTTCCTGCTGCTGTTTCCAGTATGCTTTTAACTGCGCGTTGCGCAGCATGGTTTTCTTTTCGGCGTAGGCGCTGTAATTTCCCTGAAAAACCGTGCAGTTCCCACCGTCCAGTTCGATGATTTTGGTTGCCACTTTGTTGAGAAAATAGCGGTCGTGCGCTACAATCACCACCGCTCCGGCATAATTTTGCAGGTAGGTTTCCAGCCATGCGATTGAGTTCATATCCAGATGGTTGGTCGGTTCGTCGAGCAGGATGATATCGGGAGCGCAAAGCAGCAGTTTACCCAGCGCGACGCGCGTTTTCTGACCGCCGGAGAGCGTATCCACCCGTTTTTGATATTCGTCCGGCGCAAACCCCAGCCCTTTTAAAATACCGGTAATTTCGCTTTCGCACGCATAGCCGTTCTGATTTTCAAATTCCGTGCAGAGGCGGTTATAAGTCTCCAGCGCCTGTGCGAGCGCGTCTCCCTTTAAAAGCTTCATATCCTGTTCCAGAGTGCGGATGCGTTCTTCCAGAAGCAAAATTTCCCGCCTGGCGCTCAGAAGCTCCTCGTAAACGCTGTTTTCACTGGAAAGCGCGTCGTGCTGCGCCAGATAACCGACCGAAGCGCCCCTGGCAAAGACGGCGCTTCCGGCATCCGCGTCCAGCTCGCGCATGATAATTTTAAGCAGCGTGGTTTTTCCGGCGCCGTTGATTCCCACCACAGCGGCTTTTTCCCGCTCCTCGATCTGAAAAGACACATCCTTTAGGACCCGGTCTGTGCCGAATGATTTTGAAATATGGCTGCATGTTAAGATCATCTGATTGCTTCCGTCCTGTCCTTTTTGGACACATTTTATCATATTGTTAGATTTTCTACTAGCTTTTTTACAGGAAATGAAGTAAAATAAATTTTTGATTGAAAGGTTACGGGAGGAATCAGAGATGAAGAAAGTTGTAAAATTTGGCGGAAGTTCTCTGGCAAGCGCGAAGCAGTTCCAGAAAGCGGCAAGTATTATTCAGGCGGAAGATTCCAGAAGATATGTGATCCCCTCCGCGCCGGGAAAGCGTTTCGGCAATGATACAAAGGTAACCGATATGCTGTACGATTGTTACGACACGGCTATCTGCGGCAGGGATTTTGATAAAAAGCTTGCAAAGATCAAGGAACGCTATGACGAGATCATCGACGGGCTGGGACTTTCTTTATCGCTGGACCATGAGTTTCAGCAGATCCATGATTTCTTTGAAAACGGCGCGGGAACTAATTATGCGGCTTCCCGCGGGGAATACTTAAACGGGATTATCATGGCTAAATACCTGGGCTACGAGTTCGTGGACGCGGCGGAAGTGGTATTTTTTGACGCGGACGGAAATTTTGACCCGGAGAAAACAAACCGGATGATGGCGGCAAAGCTGGAAAAGCTGGAACGCGCGGTTATCCCCGGTTTTTATGGATCTATGCCGGGCGGTACGATCAAAACCTTCTCAAGAGGAGGCTCTGACATTACCGGTTCGATTGTGGCGCGCGCCGTCAAAGCGGATTTATATGAGAACTGGACGGATGTGTCGGGTTTTTTGGTGACGGATCCGCATATTGTAAAAAATCCGGAGCCGATTGAGACAATCACCTACCGCGAGCTTCGGGAGCTTGCCTATATGGGAGCTTCCGTGCTGCATGAGGAAGCGAT
>CANQJX010000163.1 GCA_947624335.1 uncultured Marvinbryantia sp. | reverse complement strand
TCGAAGAAGGGCGAAACGCATGACTTTGGCGATAAGCTCAAAGCAGGCGGAAGCTATGTGCTGCGGGAAGAAGTTGCTCCGGATGGATACGCTTACACCAGCGATATCGAATTTACGGTAGGCAAAGACGGCAGCATCGACGCGGGCGACATGAGAACAGTTGACGAAGACGGCAACACGACCTATCTGGTAGAGGATGCGAGAATCCGCTTCAATGTCAACAAAGTAGAACTTGCAGGCGATGAAGAAGTGGACGGCGCGGAACTTACCGTATACGAGGTAACCGAGGACGAGGAAGGCAACCGCGTAGAGACGAAGGTAGACAGCTGGACGTCGAAGAAGGGCGAAACGCATGACTTTGGCGATAAGCTCAAAGCAGGCGGAAGCTATGTGCTGCGGGAAGAAGTTGCTCCGGAAGGATACGCTTATACCAGCGATATTGAATTCTCGGTAGACAAAGACGGCAACGTAACCACAGGCGCGACCACCACGACGGGCGAGAACGGCGAAACGGTATATCTGGTAGAGGATGCGCCGACCAGTCTGACCGTCCTGAAGGTAGATGAAAACGGCGAGCCGGTGAAGGGTGCGGAACTTCAGATTCTGGATGAGCAGGGCAACCTGATTACGGATGAAGAGGGCACTGCGAAGTACGCCTGGACGACAGACGGCGAACCGCATGTATTACTGGGACTTCCGATCGGTAATTACTATCTGCATGAAGCGCAGGCTCCGGGCGGATATGAGACAGCGGAAGACGTGGCATTTGAGATTACCGGAAGAGAAGAAACCGGAACAGTTACCGTCACCATGACAGATATCTTTAACGGAAGCATCAGCGTAGTTAAGACGATGACGGTGGATGGCTTTGCGATTGGCACACATTATGTCACATTCTATGTAGCATTGTTTGAAGATGAGGCGAGAACAAAGCGAATCAGCAGTGTGAAGCCGATTATATTCGACAATGATCTGGATGGATGGGTAGAAGTAGAGTTTACAGGTTTGAAGCCGGGCACTTACTACGTTGGTGAGACGGATGAGCAGGGCAATGTGCTTGACGTAGGACTGCTGGAAGAAGTGATGTATGCTCCGGATTACGGCGAAGGATATCGGGTGGATATCTCCAGCGAAACATTTGCGGGGCAGGTAACGATCAACAACCAGTTCTATGAGAAACCGGAAGGATTTACTTACCAGGGTAAACTGCAGATTACGAAGAATGTATTGAAGAAAGTCGTAACCGGTTCCGAGACATCGAGCAGAAGGTATAAGACGAACAATACCTATTATGCGGGCGTATTCACAGATGCAGGATATACGGATCTGTACACGGTAGTACCGCTTGAGATGAACGGAAGCTATACGACGACGTCGGTAATCGAAGTACAGCTCGGAGACGATCCGGAAGCAACCGTTACCTTCTATGTAACGGAGACAGACGCAAACGGAACGCCGCTTGAAAACGGTGCGGCTCTTGAATTCGAGGTATCCGTTGACGGCACGGAAGCAACGGTAAGAGGAAATGCGGATCCGGCCAAGGTAACGATTACGAATACCTACACCGAACAGAGAGAATCCGAAGGTGAATCTGAGGTTGAAACAACGGTAACAGGCACTCCGCAGAAAGCGCCGAAGACCGGCGACGATACGAACTATATGATCTATCTGCTGCTGATGGCATTGTCCGCAGGCGCGGTAACGATTGTATACGCTCGGAAACGCAGAGAGCGTAAGAAAAACACAAAATAAGTGATCACTGCTAAAAAGTGAAAACTTAGAGAAAAAAGATCGGCCGCTCCGGAAACGGAGCGGCTGATTTATGCAAAAGACGGTAAAAACGGATAACCATTGCTATTTTTACGCATAGTATAAAAGAACAGGCGCATGGAGCAGCCATAGGAACAGAATTTTGATATAGCAGAGGTATGATATATGCAATTAGCGATGATTTCAGCGCTTGGAGTGGGAGGCGCGACAATCGTGGGGGTCATTCTGGGATTTTTGTTCCGCAAAATTCCGCACGAATGGTCGGACGGCGTACTGGGGTTTGCGGCGGGCGTAATGCTTGCGGCGGCGATATTCGGATTGATTGTGCCGTCTCTGGAATATGGAAACGTATGGGTAACGGCGGCGGGAATTCTTGCGGGCGCGCTGTTTTTGAACGCGGCCGATAAACTGACGCCGCATCTGCATCATATTACCGGGCTGGATAGGGAAGCGCATCAGGACCGGCAGTCGCAGTTGAATAAGGTGATGCTGTTTGTGATGGCAATTGCGATCCACAACCTGCCGGAAGGAATTGCGGCGGGCGTTGGTTTTGGCGCGCAGGATATCAGCAATGCGGTTACAGTTGCGCTTGGAATTGCCCTGCAGAATATTCCGGAAGGCATGGTGATTGTATCGCCGCTTCTTTTGGCCGGCGTTCCGCCAAAACGCGTGTTTTTTATCGCCTGTTTTACCGGCGTGATTGAAATGATCGGAACGATGGCCGGCTACTTTGCCGTTGCGGCGGCAAGTTTTATTTTGCCGGCGGCGCTTGCTTTTGCCGGCGGGACCATGGTTTATGTCGTCAGCGACGAGATGATTCCCGAAACGCACAGCCATGGCTATGAGCGATTGGCAACCTACGCGCTGCTGGTCGGATTTATTTTTATGATTTTGATGGATTTTTATATTTAAAACTTTGCGAAACAGATCATATCCGCCGGTTTTGGACCGGCGCAATACAGGAGGATAACAATGTCGCTGGAGAGGGTAAAAGAATATCTTGCAAAAGAAGGGATCCCCGACCGTTTAAAGATACTGCGCGAATCAAGCGCGACGGTGGAACTGGCGGCGCAGGCGCTGGGCTGCGAACCGGCGCGGATCGCCAAGACGATGTCTTTCTTAACGCAGGATGGCGCGATGCTGGTGGTGACGGCAGGAGATGTAAAAGTAGATAATAAAAAGTTTAAAGAACAGTTTCACCAGAAGGCAAAAATGATACCGGGAGATCTGGTGGAAGAATATATCGGCCACGCGCCGGGCGGCGTATGCCCGTTTGCGGTCCGGGAACAGGTTCCCGTCTATATGGACGTTTCGCTTAAGCGGTTTTCGATTGTTTATCCGGCCGGCGGCGACGCGCACAGCGCGGTGGAGCTTACGCCCGCGGAACTGGAAAAATACGCGCATGCAAGCGGCTGGGTGGACGTCTGCAAAAGCAAAGAATGACGCGTTTCGGAGCGCGCTTAATGACGCTCGCTGAAATCGTCGTATATTTCGCAGAAACGCGCGGAAAAAGAAGGCTCTATCCCGGCGGCATACAAATGTGAAATGTCGCCTAATTGTCCCGCCCGGAAAAAGGCGATTCCCTTTTGCCGTTCCTCTGTATAAACGGTGGTTACGCTGGAGGGAGCGAAAGCCGTGCCGTGCCAGAGCAAAAACGGAGAGATTCCGAACAGGTGCGAAAGAAGAACGCATTCCAGGCCAAAATGGCAGAAAAACGCGAGCGTATCTTTGTTTGCGCGGGTTACATGGTAATAGTTTCTGTGCCGCTGATAGCCGTGCTTTGCCAGAAGGGCGTCAAAATTTTCGATTACGGTATCATAGCAGCCGACCATATCGCTGTAAGCGGCAACTTCACTTTTACGCCAGCCGTCTTTATCAAAATACTCTTTATGCTCCGTCCAGTATGCCGGAAGAATATCCCAGGCAATGCTGTTATAATAGCTGCCGTCCGCGCGCTGCTTCGCGTCCGGATAGGCGGCAAGGAGCGTCTGATTATCTTTGTATTCCAGTGTGGCGGGAAATTCCCGCATCCAGCCGCAGATTTTTGTGGGCCGGCGGTTCAGCGCCGCCAATGTGCAGGAAGCGGTATCTCTCGCTCTGCCAAGCGGCGACACATAAATATCTTTGATCTCCATGGAAGCCATCCGCTTTGCCAGAGCTTCTGCTTCTTTCCATCCGCGTTCGGTCAGAGTATCGTTCGTATAATCCGGATCTCCATGCCGGATGATTAATAATTTCATATAAATCCTCCTTCTCAGCGAAGATATTTTACCATGCCGCTTTCGCTGACACAAGACCGGAAATGTATGTTATAATGTACAAAAAGCGATAAACCGCCAGGAGGCGGCAGGAGAAGAAACATGCTGTTGTATGATCTTTTGAAACAATACAGCGCGTCCGGCATTTATCCTTTTCACATGCCCGGGCACAAGCGCCGGATGGGGCTGCCCGAAGAGGCATGCACGCTGGATATTACCGAGGTGGAAGGATTTGACGACCTGCACCACGCAGAAAGCGTTTTAAAGGAAGCGCAGGAAAGGGCCGCGCGGCTGTACGGAGCGGAGGATACTTATTATCTGGTAAACGGAAGCACGGCGGGCATTCTGGCGGCGGTATGCGCCTGCGTC
>CANQJX010000162.1 GCA_947624335.1 uncultured Marvinbryantia sp. | reverse complement strand
TCAAACTTTGGCCATAAAATACCGGGCGTATCCAGAAGTTCCACATTTTTGTTCAGCCGGATCCACTGCTTGCCTTTGGTAACTCCCGGACGGTTTCCCGTTTTTGCGCATGCTTTCCCGGCAAATGTATTGATAAAGGTAGATTTTCCCACATTTGGAATCCCCGCTACCATCGCCCGCACAGGACGGTTCTTAATGCCGCGCTTCCGATCCCGTTCTGTCTTTTCCCTGCACGTCTCCTGAATTACGCGCTGCAGGGCGTTCATTCCGCTGCCGCTTCGCGAATCCAGCGTCATAGCCAGACAGCCCTGCTGTTCAAACCATTGCATCCATGCCTGGCTGCATGCTTCGTCGGCAAGGTCCGCTTTGTTCAGCAGGATTACCCTCGCCTTATTTTTCCCAAGCTCGTTGATATCGGGATTTCTGCTGGAAAGCGGGATGCGCGCGTCGACAAGTTCGACGATCACGTCGATCAGTTTTATATCCTCCTGCATCATACGCTTCGCTTTCGTCATATGACCGGGATACCATTGATAATTCATGTCATTTCCTCTAATCTATCAAACCAAACGCATCGGACGGTGCGATCCGAAGCCAGACTTTTCCTTCCACATAATCGGAATTTACCAGCCCGATATCCGCATACCGGCTGTCTTCACTGTTGTTGCGGTTGTCTCCAAGCACAAAGTATTCCTTCACATCCAAAGTAATCGGTTCGCTTGCCAGGCCGCTGTCATTCATAACCGGGTAATCTCTTTTTTCCAGATATACTTTCCCGTCAATATAAATCATGCCGTTGATAATCTGCACGGTTTCCCCCGGCAGGCCGATTACCCGCTTGATATGGGTATGGCTGGTTGTGCTGCCGTTTGGCTTGAATGCAATAATATCGTTCCGTTTGGGGCTGCCGATGCGGTAGCTTAAAGTATTGAGCAGCACTCTGTCGCCGTCCGCCAAGGTGAGTTCCATCGACTCGCCCACATTTGTGCGCGCCTGCCCGAAAAAATACACCAGCACAAACGCAGACAGAATGACTACGGCAATCTGAAATCCCCACAGAAGCGCGGCGCGGAATTTTTCTATAAACGGCTTTTTCACTTTCTGCCTTCTTCTGGCACCTCTTGCTGATTTTTTCATAATCCATCCTCGTATGTCAAAAAGGGCTGTCATCAGACAGCCCTTACGCTCGTATTATCTTACCAGCTCTTTTACCTTCGCGCTCTTTCCGGAACGACCTCTTAAGTAGTTCAGTTTTGCACGTCTTACTTTACCGTGTCTTACTACTTCTACCTTTTCCACGTTCGGAGAATGAAGCGGCCATGTTTTTTCCACCCCGACTCCGTTGGAATTCTTTCTGACCGTGAATGTCGCGCGGACGCTTCCGCCCTGCTTCTTTAACACGGTTCCCTCAAACACCTGAACACGCTCGCGGTTTCCTTCTTTGATCCTGCCGTAGACTCTTACCGTGTCGCCTACGTTAAACTGCGGCGCTTCCTCTTTCAGTTGTTCCGCCTCAATGTTTCTGATAATTTCCTGCATTGTGTGCCTCCTTATTTCTATCGATGTTCGTAATACATTCTGTAACAGAGGACCATCTCTTTTCTCACAACGTAGATTATTCTATCATGCCGTTCCCAAAAAAGCAAGCGTTATTTTTCCTCTTCGGATTCCCCGGCTGCCGCTTTCTCGATCTCACCTGCTGCTTCTTCTGCGGCCTCTTTCGCGTCCTGCGCCGCTTCCTGCACCGCTTCCGCCGCATCGCTGACCGTCTGCTTCGCCTCGTTGATCAGATCTTCGGCTTCCTGTGCGGCCTCGTCCGCATATTCCTTCTCTTCTTCCGGCAATTTTTCTTTCAGCGTCCGGATTTCTTCTTCCAGCGCGGCAATCTCTCCGTAGATGTCATTAACCTCCGTGATCTGATCCGCAAATTCGTTTGCGTCATCCTTATGCGCTTCATAATATGCCTTGCCAATCGCGGCGAGCACTTCGTCCGCTTTTTTCTTTTTTCCCATAATCTTTGTGCGCAGGCTTGCAACCTCCGCCACCTCGCCGGTCTTCTTTACCATGCTCTGTGCCAGATCGCCTACGTTCTGTGCAAGATCCCCAAGTTTCTTTCCCCAGTCAAATGCCATTGTCTTCTTCTCCTTTCAGCATCTCTTTTTCCTTTTCCGTTAAGTTTGCTTTTTCCAGAAGATCCGGACGCCATCGGGCGGTCCGCCTTACGGACTGTTCTCTTCTCCATTTTTCTACATTTGCATGATGCCCGGAAAGCAGCACAGGCGGAACGGCCTTGCCGTGCCATACCTCCGGCCTGCTGTATTGCGGATATTCGAGCAGTGCGTTCTGGAATGATTCAAATTCCGCGGAAGCTTCATTATTTAATACCCCTTCCACTAACCGTGAAATGGTATCAATCATAACCATAGCGGGCAGTTCGCCTCCCGTCAGCACATAATCCCCGATCGAGATAAAGTCTGTGGCGATCTCCTCCAGCACACGCTCGTCAACGCCCTCATAATGCCCGCACAGAAGAACCAGCTCTTCTTCCTTTGCGAAATCCTCCGCCAGTTCCTGTGAAAATGTACGTCCCTGCGGCGTTAAATATATGGTGCGCAGCTTTCGTCCCGCGTCTCTGGCGACGGACTGATAAGCGTCGTATATCGGCTGCGGCTGCATAACCATTCCGGCTCCGCCGCCGTACGGGTAATCGTCCACCTTGCCGTACCGGTTCCCGGCAAAATCCCGGATATTTACGGTGTGAAGCGTCAAGATACCGCGTTCGATTGCCCTTCCCGTAATGCTGGTGCGAAGCCCGTTCTCAATCATATCGGGAAATAATGTCAGCACATGGAATTTCACAGCAGTCCCTCCAGCAGATGAACCTTCATCCGGTTCTCGTCCAAAGACACTTCTATAATACAATCTTTTGTGTTCGGTATCAAGACTTCTTTTTCATTTTCCCGCTCCACTACATATACGTCGTTTGCCCCGGTACGGATGATCTCTGTCAGTTTTCCCAGATAGCCGCCCGTATCCTCATATACGTCAAGCCCCACCAGATCGCACAGAAAATACTCTCCGGGGCCAAGCGGCACCGCGTCTTTGCGCGCTACCAGAAGCGGACATTCCCTGTATCTGCACGCGTCCTCAATCGTATCGATGCCTTCAAACTTTAAAATAACCATATTCTTAAAGAATTTTACCTGGCGGATTTTTAAGATCTCGTTCCCGCTTTTTGTCTGCGCCGTTACTTCTTTTAATTTTTTAAAACGGTTGGGGTCGTCCGTAGTCGGAAAAACCTTGACTTCGCCGCGGATTCCGTGTGTGGATGTGACTACGCCTACCTGCAGAAATTGTTCCATACCCTTCTCCCAAAATGTCAAGAGGGCTTTAAAAAGCCCCCTCAAAACCGCATCAGATGATGTCTACTACTACCTTTTTGTCTGTCTTAGACGCAGCCGCTTTTACAACCGCGCGGATTGCTTTGGCAATCCTGCCCTGCTTGCCGATTACTTTGCCCATATCGGACTGCGCCACTTTCAGCTCGATCACGGTAGTCTTGCCGTTTTCTTTTTCCGTAACAAGAACCTCGTCCGGATGTTCAACCAGAGATTTGGCAATCACTTCTACTAACTCTTTCATCACCGTCACTCCTATCTTATTTTTCGATGCCTGCCAGCTTAAAGAGCTTGCCAACTACATCTGTCGGCTGCGCACCATTCGCCAGCCACTTTTTCGCCAGTTCTTCATCGATCTTAAACTCGCTCGGGTCGGTGTTCGGATTATAAGTGCCGATCTCCTCAATACATCTTCCGTCTCGCGGGGATCTGGAATCTGCAACCACGATTCTATAGAAAGGAGCTTTTTTCTGTCCCATCCTTCTTAACCTGATCTTTACTGCCATCTGTATTTCACCTCCTTAGATTTCTCTTTGCCTGCGGGCATATCGCCCGTTTTTTATTAAAAGGGAAGTTTAAATCTTCCTCTTTTTCCACCCATGCCTCCCATCAGTCCGGGGAGTTGTTTCATCATTTTCCTAATCTGCTCAAACTGCTTTACCAGACGGTTAACCTCGGAGATATCGACTCCGCATCCGGCTGCAATGCGTTTTTTCCTGGACGGGTTCAAAAGATCGGGGTTGGCGCGTTCCTGCGGCGTCATCGAGAGAATCATCGCCTCGTTTCTGGCAAGCATTTTCTCGTCGATCATGCCCGCTACGTCCTTCATCTTGTTCCCGCCAAAGCCCGGCATCATATTCAGAATACTGGAGATTCCGCCCATGCCGCGCGTCTGGTTCAGGCTTTCCAGATAATCGTCAAAGCCAAACTGCGCTTTCTTAAATTTCTGCTCCATCTCGCGGGCTTTTGCTTCGTCTAAATTCGCCTGCGCCCTCTCGATCAGCGTCATCACATCGCC
>CANQJX010000161.1 GCA_947624335.1 uncultured Marvinbryantia sp. | reverse complement strand
CCGCGCCTTGGCCGCCCGCGCCACCCGGCGCACGTTCTCCGCCCCGCCGATGTTGCCGGGGTTGATACGCAGCCCGGCTATGCCCTGCTCCAGCGCCAGCAGCGCCAGCTTATAGTCAAAATGGATATCCGCGATAAGCGGCACGGGGCTTTGCGGTATGATCTTGGCCAGCGCGGCCGCCGCCCGCTCGTCCGGCACGGTCAGCCGCACCAGAGCGCAGCCAGCCGCCGCCAGACGCTCGATCTGGTCGACTGTCGCCGCCGCGTCCGCCGTATCGGTGTTGGTCATGGATTGTATGACGATGGGCGCGCCGCCGCCGATAGGCACGTCGCCCACCATGATACGGCAGGCCCCGCACATACCCGTACCGTCCACCATAATCGGGTTCATGCTGACGATCGTTGGAATATTATATTTCTTCGTAGTCAGGCAGCAGAATTTCATCATAATCATCGGCCCGATGGAAACGCAGTGGTCGTAAACCTTTCCTTCGCCGCCCACCAGATCTTCGATCACCTTGGTAACCATACCGCTTCTGCCGTACGAACCGTCGTCTGTTGTTATGTACAGATTACCGCTGACTGCCTGGAACTTATCTTCCAATATGACCAGTTCTTTTGTCTTGGCGCCGATAATCACATCCGCGTCCACGCCGTGTTCATGCAGCCATTTTACCTGCGGATAAACCGGAGCCGTACCCACGCCGCCGGCAACAAATAAAATCTTTTTCTTTCTGGTCTCTTCCAGATTTTCTTCCATGCAAAGTTCGGAAGGACGTCCCAGAGGTCCGACAAAGTCGCGGAAAGAATCGCCTGTTTTCAGATAGGTAAATTTTTCTGTGGACGCGCCGATCGGCTGGAACACAATCGTAATCGTGCCCGCTTCCCTGTCGTAATCGCAGATCGTTAAGGGGATGCGCTCCCCGACTTCATCCATCTTTACGATTACAAACTGACCGGGCAGGCAATGTTTTGCCACTCTCGGGGCTTCTACAACCATCTCGTAGATGTTGCCTGCAAGTTTCCCTGCTTTCAAAATCTTGTACATACTATACCTCCATATCTTTTCAGCAGGATCGCCCCGCCTTATTACTGCATTTGCGCATAGCGCTTATATCTTTCTAAGTATAAAACAAACATCGCGAAAATTCAACGGTAAATTCAGCCGTTTTCCTCCAGATAACGCTCAAATTCTTCCATACTCATCAGCACTTTGCGCGGTTTTGTTCCTTCTTCCGGCCCGACTACCCCCGCGTCCGACAACTGATCCATAATGCGCGCCGCGCGGTTAAAGCCGATTTTAAAGACGCGCTGCAGCATACCGATCGACGCTTTATCCTTCTCGATAATAAAGCGTCCCGCCTCCGCAAAGTTAGAATCCTGTTCATTTCCCGCGCTTCCCGCGCCGGGTACGGAAATCACCGCCTGCTGCACTTTTTGTATGCGTTCTTTCATCTCCTGGTCGTATTCCTGCACGCCGTTTTTCTGGGTAAGGAAATCCGTCACGCTGCCCACCTCCGCGTCAGAGACAAAAGCGCCCTGCACGCGCGCGGGCTTCTGGTAACCCTGCGGATAAAAGAGCATGTCGCCTTTGCCAAGCAATTTTTCCGCTCCTACCATATCGAGAATCGTGCGCGAATCCACGCCGCTCGTCACGGAAAAAGCGATGCGCGACGGCATATTGGCTTTGATCAGGCCCGTAATTACGTTTACAGACGGGCGCTGCGTGGCAATAATCAGATGAATGCCGGCCGCCCTTGCCAACTGCGCCAGACGGCAGATGGCGTCTTCCACCTCTCCCGGCGCCACCATCATCAGATCTGCAAGCTCATCCACAATGATGATGATTTGCGGCAGTTTTTTCGGTTTGTTTTCCATATCGGTATCGGCAAGCGCCGCGACTTTTTCATTGTAGCCCTTCAGGTCGCGCACGCCGCACTCCGCAAATTTCTGATAACGGTCCGTCATTTCGGCGACGCCCCAGTTCAGCGCGCCCGACGCTTTTTTCGGGTCGGTGACAACCGGGATAAACAGATGCGGAATCCCGTTGTAAACGCTTAATTCTACTACCTTTGGATCAATCATGATCAGTTTTACGTCTTCCGGATCCGCCTTATAAAGAATACTCATAATCAGCGTATTGATGCACACCGACTTCCCGGAACCCGTAGCGCCCGCGATCAGAAGGTGCGGCATCCGGGCGATATCCGCCACAACCGGCTTTCCGGCGATATCCTTTCCGACGGCAAAACTTAAATTCGACTTCGCATTCTGAAATTCCTCCGATTCCAGCAGCTCCCGGAGCAGCACCGTTGTATTTTTCCTGTTCGGCACTTCGATACCGACCGCGGATTTTCCGGGAATCGGCGCCTCGATACGGATATCCGCCGCGGCGAGGTTCAGTTTGATATCGTCCGCCAGATTCACGATCCGGCTCACCTTAACGCCCTGTTCCGGCATCAGCTCGTAGCGCGTAACCGCCGGTCCGCAGCTTACGTTGGTAACCGTTACATTGACGCCGAAATTATGCAGGGTCTGCTGCAACTTCGCCGCAGTCTCTTTTAATTCTTCATTGCCGTTATTCTGTCCCCGGACCGGTTTGGTCAGAAGATCCAGCGGCGGGAACACATACGCCGGCTTTTCTTCCTTTTGCGAAAGCGCGATTTCCTCCGCTACGCTGTCAACCGCTTTCTCCTGTTCTTCCCTGGAAGACCTGGGATTGCGGATAGGTTTATTGGAAGCGGTTTCCTGCGCGGGCGCCGGATCCGGTTCTTCCCGCTTTGGCGGCGTGGTATCCGGCATTTGAGGAATACCCGCGTCCTCCTTTAGTTCCGTCTCCGCTGCAGTGAAGGCGGGAAGGGGTGCTTCCCCGCGTTCCCGCTCGTTTTTGGCAAAAGCGGGTTCCGCAATCTTCTGCGTATCGCCGTCCCGCTCGATGGTAAAGTTTAAATCCATCTGTTTCGTCTTTTGGGGATCCGCAGAATCAACCATGGCTTTTGCCGCGCTTTTTGTTTCCGCCGGCGCGGCTTCTTCAGGCTGCGGCGCGTTTTTTTGCGTCCTGCGCGGTACTACCTCGTGAATTTCCTGCGCGGAAGGAAGCGTCCGGTCAAATTTGGTATCCCTGATCACGCCGGTGACCCTGCGCTCTCTTCTGGGAACGCGCGCCTCCAGCTGCAGGCTCTCCGTATCATTTTTTAATTTTTCAATTTCGCTTTGTACCCGCTGCCTTTTTTCCAGTTGATTCTTTTCTCTGCGCAGGTTATTCAGTTCTTTCTTTGCCTGCGAATCGGCCCGCGCGCGCCGGTACGCGCGTTTGCTTTTCCCGCGGATATCGTCGAACAGGGAGCGCTCCGTAATGATGATCACGCTGATTACCACCAGTACCAGCAGGCAGATCCATGCGCCGATCTGTCCGAATACGGAGCAGAACAGGCGGCAGAACAGTCCGCCCGCCACGCCTCCGCCGGCGGAAAGTTCGCTGCCGGTAGTATAATAGTCCATAAACGTGCGGGCGCTGTCATACTGATTGGATAACAGCTCGCAAAATGCGCACAGGCAGACAAACAGGAAAAACGCGGCCGCCGTCTTAATGCAGGCGTTCGCGCTCGCGCGGTTTGCCACCAGAAACGCCGTCCCCACAAATAAAA
The DNA here is from genome assembly GCA_947624335.1 of uncultured Marvinbryantia sp. Classification (GTDB taxonomy): domain Bacteria; phylum Bacillota; class Clostridia; order Lachnospirales; family Lachnospiraceae; genus Marvinbryantia. Next base: position 772 of record CANQJX010000161.1, on the reverse strand, counting down.
GGATCGGCACCACATACCCAAGAATCCCGAACACACCAAAAAAGAACCGGCTGACTGCACGAAACGTCCCGCCGATGCCAAAAACATTACTGATAAATAGAATGATGCACAGTGCAAGCACAATCCACAGAATCGCCTCCGCGTACACCGGCGTTCCCGGCGCGCGGCGGATATCCGGCACGTCAATCTGGCGGCGTTTGCCGGAAGATTTTGCGTTTTCCCCTTTCACAGCGGAAGACGCCGCCCGCTTTTTCTGCGTCTGCTTTGCCGCGCCCGCCGTCTGTCCGGACTGCGGCTTCTTCGTTTTTACAGCCGCGGAAGTACGTTTCGTACCCGCCGCGGCTCCCTTGCTGCTCTTTGTAGCCATAAATACGTTTCTCTCCCCTGACTGATTTTAACGTTGCGCAAAATAGCCCGCGATGGAAATAATTCCAAGAATCAGGCAATACACGGCGAATCCCTTAAATTTTTTCTTTTTTACAATCGTAATCATTTTGCGGATGCAGATATAACCGGTAACGCCGGCGGTAACCGTTCCCAGAAGATAACTCAGGATTTGCGCGGGCGGCAGAGAGCCTCCCGTAAGGCCTCCAAGTTCCAGGATCAAAGCGCCTAAAATCGCCGGCACCGCCATAAGAAACGAATATTTTACCGCAAAGCGCTTATCAAATCCGCTGATCAGGCACGCGGCAATCGTCGTGCCGGTTCGGGAAAGCCCCGGAAGCGTTGAAAGCCCCTGCGCGACCCCGATCAAAAAACCGTTGGTAAAGCT
>CANQJX010000160.1 GCA_947624335.1 uncultured Marvinbryantia sp. | reverse complement strand
AGGCACAGAACCGCGAGGATCGACGCGGCAACGCCGCCCATAATCCCCGCCGTCAGAAGTCCGATGGAAAATACGACGTTGTACAGGATATTCGCCCACAGCAGATTGCCGGACTTTTCAATAATCTTCGCCGACAGCCATGGGCCTGCATATACGATGAGCAGGCCGTACATAAGCTGCGCCCGCCCGACGTCCGAAACGCCCCGGCCGACGCTCTCATAATACAGCGGAAGATAATAGCTTAAATAAGAGGCAACGATGCAGGAAGGGGCGATCATAAATACAGAAAAAGAGAATACCTGCAGTTTCTCATATATATGTAAGGGACTCCGCTCTTTTTTTTCTTTTGCCTGCTCGCTCCTTGGCAGCACGGCATTTTCCATCCGTACGATAAAAACGCTGCACAAGAGGGTGAGGCCCGCCGCCATCAAAAACACGTTGCGGTAGCCGAACCGCTCCGCCAGGATGGAACCCAAGGCAGAGCCGCAGTTCATGCCGGCATACAGACCGGCGTTCAACATCGAAAATCCCCAGGTCTTTTCTTTCTCATCCTGCCCGAACAGCGCCAGATTGCGAAGCGTCATCCAGCAGAACCCATATCCGAGCCCTACGATTGCCCTTGCCGCAATAAAGATCAGCAGATCCTGCGATACCGCGCCAAGGAACGTGCCTCCCGCTACCAGGCCCAGGCCCGCCATAAACGGAAGTTTCCAGCCTTTTCTTGTCAAAAGCTCCGTAGCGGCAAAAATCGCCACGCAGGTAAGCAGCGTCTCGGCGGACTGCGGAAGCCCCGCCGCCACATTCGCGTCCATCTTAAACAGCGTACTGTTCAGGCTTTTCGCCATGATGGGGATAAAGGCGGCCGACATGCGCGATGCAAAGTAAAACAGGAACGCGGTCTGCCGGACAAAATAAAGCGCGGCCGGCTTATCTGCGGACGCCGTATTTTTCCGGTTTACCAGCCCGATCATGCCCCATACCATCTCCACGGAAAAGAACACCGAGATCACAAGCGTGGTAATCAGATTCAGCCAAATATGAAAGATCTGATTTCTGCGGTAGTCCCGATTGATCCAGAACACAATGCGGGAATTGTTGATATAGGGAAACTCGTATTCCTGCATGTTTTCCCGCGCGCTCATCAGCACGGCTCCGGGGGACGCGTAAGTCTCTCCGTCTCCGCCGATGATATACACGCCTTCGCAGCTCGCGCTGTTTTCCACGGTATCGTTCAGGATCTGCTCAAACCGCCCGCTGTCGTTTGTATTTTCAAGCTGGGAGATCATTTGCCGCATATCGCCGTACATGTCGTACTGCAGCTGCTGGTCCTTCTGGGAATACGCCGCAAAAGAGAACGCAAGCTGAATGACTACCAGCACGGAAATCATCATCGCCATAATGTTTCCGGTTTCAATCTGCCCATACAGGTTCAAAACCGGTCCTTTCAGGAAAAACAGCGCAATGCTGACAATCGCCACCCCGCCCAGAATGAAAATGCACAGGTGCAGCATATGCTGTACCGTCCCGCTCTCGTTCAGGTTCAGGATCCAGAGAAAAAACATATCAATCAGGATCACTGCCACCGATCCGAGCAACAATGATAATCTTACTCTTTTTTTGTCCATTTGCTTCACACTCTTACTTTTAAGAAATATTTTTTATAATCAGGTTCAGGCGAATCCGCGCCGTAAACATTTCCTTTTCGGCGTTATAGCGGAATTTCGCGCTCCCATCGTATTTCTGCGCGGTATGCGCAATGCTGGGCAGTCCGTATCCGCCGCCCGGCACGTCGCTCAAAAACGCCTCCGCCGGCGAAAAGCCGTCCATCGTCTGAAAGCGGCGGTTGAGACGCACGCCTTTACAGGAATTGGATATCTCGATTGCCAGCGATCCCTGGATAATGCCTACCTGCACGCTGATCCATCGGTTCTGAGGACATTTCCTGCAGGCATGGATGGCGTTTTCCATCGCGTTTCCGAACACTACGGTCAGATCGGCCGGCTCGATTGTCAGCTCCGCGCACTCGGCGCAGACTTCGCAGCGGATATTCTCGTCTCTGGCAAGGCCGATGTAATATTGCAGAAGCCCGTTGACCGTCATGTTCCGGCAGTATACTTCGCTGTCCCGCTGAACGGTAGTATCAATCACTTTGGACAGATAGGCCTTCATCTCATTTAACTGCCCTTTTTCCAGCATATCGCTTAAAGCGTTATAATGGTGGCGCAGGTCGTGGCGCATTCTCCGGGTGTTTTCCACGTCGCCGACAATCTTTTCATACTGGAGCTGCTGAAGTTCCATCGCCCGGCGGCGTTCGCTGTCGTGCCTGCGCCGCAGCGCTTCCCGGAAGATCAGCCAGTAAATCAGGAGCTGGTTGAGGGTCAGGAAAATCAGCAGCGGCAAATACAGGTCGAGAAAATCCATTTTCGCAAAAAACGTCTCGCAGTAAATCGCAAGGATAATATACAGCAGCGTAGACGTCATTGCAATAAAGAACTCCCGCCGCATATTGCCCGGTTCGATCTCCCGGATATATCCTTTTAACGGATAGATTACGCAGGCCAGCATCACGGGCAGCAGCAGAACCGTTGTGACAAAGTACAGCAGCAGAAAACTTGCGGTATAAGGATACAGAATCGTGTCCGGCTCCCCCGGAAAGAAAATCCCGTGTGCCATATTGACCAGCACAAATTCTGTCACCGCATAAAACAGCACGATAAAAAAGACGAGAATCTTTTTTATCAGCGATTCCCGCAGCAGCCAGACATAGGCCGCCAGGATCAGCAGGATCGCCGCAAGCATAAACAAATTGGATATCAGAATATGGCCCGGATATTTCTTCAGATCGCGCAGGCACAGCACCGCGGCAAACACTGCGGCCATCATCAGCGAAATTGCCAACATCCATGTAAAAACCGTTCTGCGCTTAAAGCGGTACGCTTCCTGCGGAAACGGGAGGAATATCATCAGAGCGCAGGGAAAAAGCTGTATTAAAAAGCCCAATGCGTTCTGCAGATAAGCGATCATGTAGAAACCTCCTTCGGATCTTTTCGCCGCGAAAGACGGTCGAATACATAATTGTCATAGGATGTGCGGATGGCGGCGCTGTGGCGCACCGCAACCGGCAGCCGGCTTCCGTCCTGCAGAACGCAGGTGTTTGTTCCCATCTGCACGATGTAGTCCATGTTGACAATAATCCCCCGGTTGATCTTTAAAAAGCTTCTGTCCAGTTTTTGTTCCAGTTCTCCAAAGGACGTCCAGATCTTCAGCCGCCGCCCGTCGGACAGCGAAACGTGCACCGCGTGATTGTCATTTTCAAGAAGGCTGATCTGATCCAGAAACACCGTATATCTCTTTGCGCCTACGGCAAACGATATTTTCTTTTTCTGTTTGGAGCGAAGCTCTGTCAGCCGCCGGAACGCTTCCGCCACGCCTTCCGCAGTCACCGGCTTAAGCAGATAATGCAGCGCGTGCAGGGAAAACGCGTCCACGGCGTGTTCCGTGCTGGTAGTTACAAACGCGATCCCTGTCTGCGGGGAAATCTCCCGCAAGGTTTCGGCAATGCGGATGCCATTCTCCTCCGGCATATAGATGTCTAAAAACACAATGTCAAAATAAGGCTGTTTTTGGGCCGCATCCAAAAGCGAAGACCCGTCCGGAAATTTTTCCGCATAGCGCGCGGGATCCCATTCCCGCAGCGCGTTCTCAAACTGTTCCTGTTCTCTCGGATCGTCGTCGCAAATTGCGATTCGCATATGTATTTCCTCCTTCTGCAGGATCCCGCGGCGCAATTTCCAATCGCAGCATCATTGTTTATCCTATCAATTCATTAATATAACATCAACTGCATAATTATTTGCGAATATCATAGCATAATTCTCTGCAATTTTCCAATACATAAATAATACCATACCCGTACTCTTTTTTCTGTTCCCGAAATTGACGTTTCGGTAATAAAATCTGACGTTTCCGTAACGAAAAAAGCAACGGCAGTCTCCACGCCGTTGCGGTTCCGTACAGGCATCTGCCATGTATCTTTGTCTTTTCCACGATCATTATATTTTCTGTTTCGTCAAAAGTCAATCTCCTATTTCAACGCCTCGCTTAAACTTTCCGGGATTCCCCGCGGGCCTCTCACCGCCCTGATCCCATACGTTTCGCTTAAGGCGGTAAACGGAAACTGATCCGGTTGATAGCGTTTCAGCAATTTTATCTTCATAAGGCCTGTCATATGAATTTCTCCGTTATCAAAGGAAAACGGCATATCTGTTTTCGTTACCCTGCATTTATAAAGAATCGCTGATACCGGGGCGGCGACATAGATAAACACGGTATCCCCCGCTTTTATGCCCTTGCCCTGTTTCCAGTTGATCTCATTTTCCTGTAAAAAAGCCGCTTCGATATCATAATACCTGGGATTGGCCGG
>CANQJX010000159.1 GCA_947624335.1 uncultured Marvinbryantia sp. | reverse complement strand
GCGTCGATCTGCTCGCAGATCTCCTCGTCTGTCAGATCGCGCGACGTATCCAGAACTTCCGTCAGCCGCGCGCGCAGCGCGTTAAATTCCGCCTGCTCCCGTGTCATGGCCCGCCTCCTTTTCCAGAAGTTCCCGCACGAAATTTCCCATTTCCCCGGCCGTCAGTTGTTCCAGTCCATATTCGCCCCGCATGACGGGCGCGCAATAAGGCAGCACCAGCTTCCTGGTTTTATCCAGAATCTCCGTATATTCCTGCCTGCGCGCAAAGCACTCATACTGCCGTACTTTTGCGTCGGACATCACATCCGTGCAGACCGGCATATAAATTCTGCCGCACTGGCCGAGAAGGGAAAACACGTCCCCCGTCCCCTGTCCGATGTCCAGAAGAATCGTCTCATAGCTGCTGGCGCAGCTTAAATCGTTTAAAAACTTGCTCCACTGCATGCCGGTAACCTCGCGCAGATCCTGTGAAAATAGAGCCGGCGCGATATAATCCATGCCGCCGAGCTTTTGCAGGGCGCCGCTTAATTTCAAAACGATGTTGCCCCTGTCCTGCCTTAAAAAATACAGAACGTCGGACAGATCGCACGCCGCCTCCTGTTCCAGCAGCGTCCCAAAACCCGCGTAATCTTCCAGATTGATATAAAGCACCGGATGTTCCGCCGCGAGAATCTGTCCGAGGGTAAGGGCAAAACAGGTCTTCCCGCATCGTCCGACCGGAGAATAGACTGCGCGGATATCAACGGCCTTTTTTGTCAGGAGCGCCGGCTGTATTGCTTCCTGCCGCGCATAGCAGTTCATCACCTCCGCCGCCAGATTTTCGGACGACTGATATTTGTAGACGGTCGGATACGGGTCGTACTCTCCTGCGCTTTCTCCGTCTGAGAGTACGATGATCCTGCGGATATTGCGGCCGGAAATTTCACCGCACATCATTTTGGATGACACCAGCAAAAGATCCAGCGGCGTCTGGCTCGTATACGCGCACAGGCTCTCCACGCTTGCAAAAACCAGCGTTTCAAACGGCATGCTCTGGCGTTCCGAAAGATATTCCATCAAATTGTACGCATACGTCTCCTCCATGTCTAAAATCGCAAATTTTTGTTTTTTCACAAAATCCCTCCCATAACCGCCAGCGTGCCGACGAGAACCGGAATTGAAAAATAAAGATACACTTCTTCTTCCTGAGGTTCTATATACGGTTCCCATTTCGCCGCATGTTTTCTTCGCCGCATATATCCGATCAGATATTGCAGCCGCCGTTTAAGAAGGCGGCGCCGCGCCGCCACGGCGAGCGCATAGATTCCCGCCGCCAGAAACGCAGCGCAGACGCAGCGGACGCTCCCGCGAACTCCGAAAAAACCGCCCGTCATCATCAAAAGCTTTATATCGCCCGCGCCGAGCATCCGGAAGCAGTGAAGGACGCCCAGAAGCAGAAGCGGCGTCAGCGTTCCTCCCGCAAAACGGACCAATCCCATGGGACCGTTCGTACTCCACTGATACGCGCCGCCCATGATCGCCCCGCCTGTGATCAGGGCGTTCGGTATTTTTCTTGCGCCTAAATCGCACACGACCGCAGCCGCCTGAAAAGGCAGCAAGTAAAAAAAGATCATCCTGCTCTCCTTTGCCGTATTGTTTCTGATTTTTTCTGAGAAAGTATGTCGATCTGACAGAACCCTTCCGGAATGGAATTGGCTTTATTATATATGATATGTTGTTTCTTGTCAATAGTTTGTGACCACAATTTTTAAAAATTTGACACTGTCTTAAAATTACTTGAAATATCGTCCTTAAAATTGTATAATATGCATAGTTATACCATGAAAGGACTTAAGGTTATGGAGAATAACAAACGATATACGGTCGGCGTGCTGATCGGCGGCGTGCATACCTATTTCCCAAAGGAAATTATCAATGGTATTATCATCGCCGCAAAGGAACTGGATATCAATGTATGTTTCTTTTTGGGGACGCAGACAAAAGGCTTTTTCCAGGACGTACTGGGTACTTATCAGGAAAATACCTACGATTACCAGTTCAATACCATCCACGACTACGCCCTGGTCAGCGGCCTGGACGGCCTGATTATCAGCTTTGGCACGCTGGGTATTTATTTAAAAGATCCGGACGCGACCAGATTTGCATATAAATTTAATTCTATCCCCACCGTTTTTCTCTCCGAGCTGGTAGACAACGTACCCAACTGCCACTCTCTGATCGCGGATAATTATCAGGGGATGTGCTCCGTTGTGGAGCATCTGATTACCGAACACCACTGCGAGCGAATCCTGTTTATGGCCGGCCCGGCGGGCAATACGGACGCCGAAGAGCGCAAACAGGCTTATCTGGATGTGATGAAAAAGTATTCCCTTCCGGTAACGCCGCAGATGATCGGACAGGGAAATTACTCTGAATTTGTGGACGCGGAAGTAGAAAAGCTGCTGGATAACAATTATCGCCCGCAGGCGATTGTATTTGCCAACGACGATATGGCGTCCTCCGGCTACAAAGTATGTAAAAAACGCGGCATCGTTGTGGGAAGGGATATTCTTTTTACCGGCTACGACGACTGCGAAGTGGCGGCGGATATGGCGCCCCCGCTTACCACCGTGGCGCAGGACGGCGCTTTGATGGGCCGCGAAGCGGTATACGATATTATGAAAATCTTAAAGAATAAACCGGTTGCATCCCGCAGAGTGCCGGTATCCTTTGTGCAGAGAGAATCCTGCGGATGCGCTCCCGCTGCCGGAAAGGCGGAGCAGGCCGTCGATCTTGCTCTGGAAGTGCAGAAACTCAACCGAACCATCGGAAACATGAAGCAGGAATTTATCAATTTTCAGCGTAAATCCTGGTTCATTCCCATCATCGCCCGCGATCTGAATGAATGTATGGACGACGAAACCACCTTCTGTCTGCGCGTGATGGAACGCATCAAGGAGCTGCGTCCGAACAGCGCTTATCTGTTCCTGCTCGACCCTCCCGTCACTTACGACGGAGAGCGCGACTGGGTATGTCCGGACACCCTGCGTCTCGCTTCCTATTACCGCGACGGCGAAGCGGTTACCTACATGCCCTACGACCGCCCGCTTGTAACCGAAGAAAACCCGATCTCCAAAATCATGGACGACGGGAAACGTCACGAATTTATGACTTTCCTGCTTTTCTCCGGTGAAAAGCAATATGGTATTTTATCCTGCGACATCAAGCAGGACGATTTCTCGTTTTTCTATGTTGTCAGCATGCAGTTGGGGCTGTCCCTGCGTTATCTGGAAATCAGCAAGATTGAAGCGGCGCACCGCCGCGAGATGTCCCATGACATTGAGACGGTGCGCAGAGAAAACCGCGCGCTCGATCTGATATCCGGTTATGACGAACTGACCGGCCTTTTGAATTTACGCGGTTTTACAAATCAGACGACAAAAGTACGCCAGAATATCTCGGTTAGAAAGGCTTATATGATTTACGCCGATCTGGATCATTTAAAGGAAATCAACGATACCTGGGGACATTCGGAGGGTAATTTTGCGCTCCGGTCGGCTGCGGATATCTTAAAGCATTGCCTGCGCGGTTCCGACGTTCTGGCGCGGATCGGCGGCGATGAATTTCTCGCCATGGTAACGTCGGGTTCGGAATCGTTTGAAACGATCTTCCGCGACCGTTTAAAACTTGCCTGCCAGGAACTGAACGAATCCTCCGGCAAGCCCTACTATGTGGAAATCTCCGCCGGAATCGTCAGCTTTGACCTGGAAGATAACGCCGACATCCAGACCGTTATTTCGCAGGCGGATAAAAAGCTGTACGAAGCGAAGAAATTCCGTCGTCAGTCTATCCGCAAGTGATACAGCTTCCCGGAAAGGTCGCCTTTGAGCGGCGGCACGGGCAGCCCGGCGTTCATCAGCATTTGTCCGCTGTAAATTTCATCTGTTCCCGTAAGGCGGTAACGCGCCTCCGGGAGCAGATTTTTTAACCGGATTCTGCGGCTGCGCCCGTTTGCCTGCGCAAGCACCTGAATATAAGTAACCAGCACTTCTTCTTTCTTTTTGGAGGCCACCTGCCAGCAATCGTAACTATGATTTTCCCGATAAGAGGCGATGCGGCTGTAATCCCCCTCGCGGATCAGATCATTGTATTTATGGTACAATTCGATCTGCTGCGGAATCATCCGCCGGTCCGCCTCTGAAATCTTTGTGATATCCAGCTCATAGCCAAACGTTCCCGCCAGCGCGACATATCCTCTTGTCTCAAACGGGGCGCTGCGTCCCACCAGATGATTCGGGCAGTCGCTTACATGCGCGCCCATTGTGCCCAGCGGATAGACAAGCGCCGTTCCAACAGTGTACGCCCCGAGGTTATCCGCCAGCACCAGACCGGTGTAGGGCGTCGTACCGGTATTGCTGACGGTGACCGCGTAGGTGAAGTCATCACCGCCGG
>CANQJX010000158.1 GCA_947624335.1 uncultured Marvinbryantia sp. | reverse complement strand
TTCCCGCCTGCGCCCAGCTGGTCGCCCACGGAGAATGCGTATGTACCACGCCGCCGATTTTCGGAAACGCTTTGTAAAGTTCCAGATGCGTCGGGGTATCGGAAGAAGGATTGTAGCGTCCTTCCACCTTATTCCCGTTTAAATCCATCAGCACCATATCGTCGGGCGTCAGTTTATCGTATTCCACGCCGCTTGGCTTGATTGCGAACAATCCGCTTTCGCGGTCGATTTCGCTGACGTTGCCCCAGGTGAAAGTGACCAGTTTGTATCTGGGAAGCAGCATATTTGCTTCATATACGCGTTTTTTTAATTCCTCTAACATGGTTTGTCCTCCATCTTTGCAAAATCTGCTTAAAATGTCTCAACCGCCGCTTTTTCCGCCGGAAGAGCGTTTACATATTTCCGGATAAAGTCGTTAAAGCCCTTTACGTCCGCCGGATCCGGAGCAAGCGTTTCGCCTTTCTGACCCGCAAAGACTTTCGCATTCAGGAAAGCGTCCAGCGTTTCTCCATCCGCTTTGTTTTTCATGTAAGAGGCGAGAAGCGCAATGCCCCAGGCTCCGCCTTCGCCCGCCGTCTCCATGCAGGTTACCGGCACGTTTGCGGCAGCCGCCATAATGCTCTGTCCCACGCCTTTCGTCTTAAACAGCCCGCCGTGTCCCATCAGTTCGTCCAGTTCCACATGCTCCTGCTTAAAGAGGATATCCATTCCCACCTTCAGCGCGGCAAGCGAGCTGTACAGATGCGCGCGCATAAAGTTTGCCAGATTAAATTTCGCATCCGGCGTGCGCATAAACAGAGGACGCCCTTCCTCGAACCCGGTCACCGGTTCGCCGGAGAAATAGCAGTAAGACATCAGGCCGCCGCAGTCCTTATCTCCTTCCAGCGCTTTGTGATAAAGCGTGCCAAAGAGCTTATTCATGTCTACCTCCAGCCCCATTGTTTCCATAAACTCGCGGAAGATCCCTACCCACGCGTTCAGATCGGAGGTGCAGTTGTTGCAGTGTACCATCGCCACAAGGCTGCCGTCCGGCGTCGTCACCAGGTCAAGTTCCGGATATGCTTTGGAAAGCTCTTTCTCCAGAACCGCCATCACAAATACGGACGTACCCGCGGAAACGTTGCCCGTGCGCTGTTTTACGCTGTTGGTCGCCACCATGCCGGTGCCGGCGTCGCCTTCCACCGGGCAGAGCGGGATGCCCGCCTGCAGCTTGCCGCTGACATCAAGCAGCTTTGCGCCCTCCTGCGTCAGCATGCCCGCGTTTTCGCCCGCGACCAGAACCTTCGGCATGATGTCGCGCAGCTTCCACGGATAATGCCTGTCCGCGATCAGCGCGTCAAATTTCTGTACCATCGTCTCGTCATAATCTCTGGTATTGATATCGATTGGGAACATGCCGGACGCGTCGCCCACGCCCATCACTTTCTGACCGGTCAGTTTCCAGTGGATATAACCGGCAAGCGTAGTCATATAGTCGATGTCCTTTACATGTTCTTCGCCGTTTAAAATTGCCTGATACAAATGCGCGATGCTCCAGCGCTGCGGAATGTTGTAGTGGAACAGATCGAACAGTTTCTGCGACGCTTCGGCGGTCATCGTGTTCCGCCATGTACGGAACGGAACAAGCAGCTCCCCGTTCTTGTCAAACGCCATATAGCCGTGCATCATGGCGGAAAATCCAATAGCGCCGACGTTGTCGAGCACAATCCCATAGCGGACCATCACATCCGCCGCCAGTTTTGCGTAAGCATCCTGCAGGCCGCTCCAGATATCCTCCAGGGTATAAGTCCAGATGTTGTTCTCCAGACGGTTTTCCCAGCCGTGGTCGCCCGCCGCGACCGGCGTGTTGGCGGAATCGATCAGCACCGCTTTGATTCTGGTGGAACCGAACTCGATGCCGAGCGCCGTTCTGGCATTCTGTATATCTTCTTTAATCAAATTTATATCTCTGCTCATATGATTCTTTTCCTTTCCGACCTTCCCGGCCCCGCTTATCTGTATACTACGTTTCCAAGCTGCAGATCTCTCTTAAAGCTGCGGATCGTGGTATCTTTGTCAATATAAACCGCTTCGATCCCCATTGCGTTCGCCCAGTCTCCCATCTGCTCCGCCGTCAGGTCGTAGGAGAACGCCGTATGGTGCGCGCCGCCCGCGAGAATCCACGCCTCCGCGCCCACCTGAAGATTTGGCATCGGCGTCCAGAACGCGGTCGCCACAGGAAGTTTGGGCATCGGCTTTTCCACTTTCCGGCATTCCACATCATTGATGATCAAACGGAAGCGGTTGCCCAGGTCAACCAGCGAGGTTGCAACCGCCGGACCGGTCTTTGACGTATAGACCAGACGCGCCGGATCTTCTCTGTCGCCCATGGAAAGCGGACACACCTTAATTCCCACGGGGCCGTCCGCGATTGTCGGGCAGACCTCCAGCATATGCGCCTGCAGAATGCCTTCTTTTCCGGGCACCAGATTATAGGTATAGTCTTCCATAAAGGACGTTCCCTTCGGATTTTTTACGCCGGCCGTCATCAGCTTCATCAGGCGCACCATGGCGGCGGTCTTCCGGTCGCCCTCCGCGCCGAAGCCGTAGCCCTTTTCCATCAGTCTCTGGATCGCCAGTCCGGGAAGCTGTTTTAAAGCGCCCAGATCGCCGAAATGCGTAACGATCGCCTGATAATTTTTTTCCTCCAGGAATTTTTCAAAGCCGATTTCAATGCCCGCCTGAACCGCCACATGTTCGCGGAACTCTTTGGGATCCCGGCCTTCCAGAATTATGTCGTATTTGCTGTAATATTCTTCTACCAGCGTATCGATCTCATTTTGCGGAACCGCCGCCACATACTCCGCAATCTCATTTACCGGATAAGCGTCGATTTCCCATCCGAACCGGATCTGCGCCTCTACCTTGTCGCCTTCCGTCACCGCTACGTTGCGCATGTTATCCGCCACGCGGCACACGCGGATATGACTGCTCTCCATAATGCCGATCGCCGTAAGCATCCAGCTTGCGATCCGCTCCTGAACCGCTTTGTCCTCCCAGTGTCCCACGATCACCTTGCGCTCGATCCCCATGCGGGATACGATGTGGCCGTACTCGCGGTCGCCGTGCGCGGACTGATTCTCATTCATAAAGTCCATATCAATGCTGTCGTAAGGAATTTCGCGGTTAAACTGCGTATGTAAGTGCATCAGCGGTTTGCGGAACTCCTGCAGTCCGAGAATCCATGATTTTGCCGGAGAAAACGTGTGCATCCAGGTGATCACGCCGGCGCAGTTTTCATCCGCGTTCGCCTCGTTAAACGTTTTTCGGATCAGTTCGTTGGTAATCAGCGTGGGCTTCCACACAAGTTCGTACGGAAGAACGCCCGATTTGTTCATGGCATCCACAATCGCCTTTGAATGCTCCGCGACATGCGCCAGGCACTCATCCCCATACAGATCCTGCGATCCGGTGCAAAACCAGAACTGATAATTTTTTGCTGCTTTCATGTTAAACCCTCCTGCTTTCCTGCATTTATTGTACCGGCGTCCAATCGGTCCGGGCGCCGGCGCCTTCCCTTAAATTATACATGAAAGCCGTTCGGGGTACAAGTTTTGTTTTATTGATTTTGGTTTGTTATTTTTGTGAACCGGCGCGCCGGCACGCCTCCTTCATGGATCGGATATACTCCTTTACATGCGGCACGCAGTCCTTTCCGTACTGCCCGATCATACGCACAATCGCGCTTCCCACAATCGCCCCGTCCGACAGGGCCGCCATCTCTTCGGCCTGTTCGGGAGTGGAAATGCCAAACCCTACCGCGCAGGGGATCCGGTTTGCCTCCCTGACCAGTTTTACCATCCCGCCGATATCCGACGTAATCTCCTTCCGTACGCCCGTGACGCCCATGGAGGACACGCAGTAGACAAATCCGCTCGCCTCCCTCGCGATTTTTGTGATCCGTTCGTGGGAAGTAGGGGCGATCAGGGAAATCAGATCCAGCCCGCAGCGTTTGCAGATCCCGTCAAATTCTTCTTTTTCCTCAAAGGGAACGTCCGGCAGGATCAGGCCGTCCATGCCGATCGCGGCCGCCGTTTCTATAAACGCCTCTTTCCCTTTCCCGCCCGCGCCCGCATAGGAAAATACCACGTTGGCATAGGTCATAAATACCATGGGAATATCCGTGTGCCTGCGGATTTCCCGCACCATATCGAAAATTTTGTCCGTGGTTACGCCGCCGGACAGCGCGCGGATATTCGCCGCCTGAATCACCGGGCCCTCCGCCGTGGGATCGGAAAAGGGAATGCCAAGTTCGATCAGATCCGCTCCCGCTTCCTTGGCGGCATAAACGATCTGCCGCGTAATTTCCAAAGAAGGGTCGCCGCACGTAATAAACGGGATAAACGCTTTTCCGTCCGCAAATGCTTTCTGAATGTTACTCATGAAGATCCTCCCC
>CANQJX010000157.1 GCA_947624335.1 uncultured Marvinbryantia sp. | reverse complement strand
ATAAGCGTCCGCGTCCACCCAGTCGTCGCTGTCCACCACTTTAAAATAAAGGCCGGTAGCATTGCGAAGCCCCGCGTTTACCGCCGCTCCGTGTCCGCCGTTCTCCTGATGGACCGCTTTTACAATCGTCGGGTATTTCTTTGCATACTCGTCCGCAATCCGGGGGGTATCATCTGCGGAGCCGTCGTCCACAATAATAATTTCCACATCCTCGCCGCCCGGAAGCAGAGAATCTATACATTTTTTCATATATGCCTGCGAGTTGTAGCTTGGGATTGCAACGGATAAAATTTTCATAACGTCTGCTCCTTTGTTCTTCTGTTTCCCCGTCCGGGTCTGATCTGTAAATATTCGGTATAGGCGGAAAACGCGGCCGGTATCGGATAGCGGCGCATGGTCTCCGCCGGTTCCACAAACAGGTATCCGCCCTCTTCTTCTCCCTGCGGTTCTTCCACCAGGATCAGATATCCCTGCATGTGCCATTCGATATGGCTGAAAATGTGCTTTGCCTGCGCAAGTCTGCGGATGCGGATCGGGGAATAGCGCTTTTCCTTCAAAAACGCAAGTACCTGCCCGTCTGTCATCCATCCCGCCTCATTCGGCAGCTCATACATCCCCGCAAGCAGCCCTTTTGGCTTTCGTTTGCAAAGCGCCACACGCTCGCCGTCCCGGATAACCAGTACCGTGCGCTTTTCTATCCTGCGCGGTTTCGCGGCGGCTTTTTTCGGAAGCTGCATTACCATATCCAGTTGTTTTGCCCTGCATATGTTTGCAAGCGGACATTCCGCGCACTTCGCCATACCGTTTGGAACGCACACCACGGCGCCGAGTTCCATTAAGGCCTGGTTAAAATCGCTTACCCGGCCCTCAGGCAGAATTGCCCGGATTTCCTGCTCCATCCGTTTTTTTACAGACGCTTTGGCAATGTCCTCTTCGCTTGCGGTTATCCTGGAGATTACCCGCAGTACGTTTCCGTCCACCGCCGGCACCGCTATCCCAAATGCCAGCGACGCGATGGCGCCCGCCGTATAGCTGCCGATTCCCTTAAGGCGAAGCAGCGTCTCGTAATCCGCCGGCAGTTCGCCCGCAAACTTCTCCATCACCGTGCGCGCCGCCGTCTGCATGTTGCGCGCCCGATTGTAATATCCAAGTCCCTCCCAGAGCTTTAACAGGCGTTCTTCCTTGCATGCGGCAAGCGCCGCAACATCCGGCAACTCTTCGATAAAACGGTTAAAATATGGCTTTACCGCCTCCACCCGCGTCTGCTGCAGCATAATCTCCGACACCCACACCCGGTACGGCGTGGGATGATCCCGCCACGGCAATACGCGCGCGTTGTGCGCGAACCATGCAAGCAGCGGCTCTACAATTTCTTCCAAAGGCTGTGTATATTCCATTTGTATATTCCTTAGTAATAGCAGATGATCGGCATTCCCTCATAAATATTTTCATAAATGGTGCGCGCGGCGTCCAGCGGCAGATTGATGCACCCGTGCGACCCGTTCGACTGATTGATGCTGCCCCCGAAATCTCCCCGCCAGGTGGCGTCGTGCAGTCCGATCCCGCCGTTAAACGGCATCCAGTAAGTTACCTTCGTCCGGTATGTTTTCTTTTCATCCTCCAAAACAGCGGGAGATTCTTTATAATATAGCGTATACGTCCCCGCCGGGGTCGACTGGTCAGATTTCATCATATCCCCGGACACACAGGCGGTAGAAACAATTTCTTCCCCGTTTAAGTACATCCAGACATGCTGATTTGACAAATCTACTTCCACATAGCTGTCCCCTAAATCGCTATTTTCCCAGCTTACCGCCGTCTGTGCAAAAACCGCGTACCGTTCTCCCTGAAAACCGGTCCGGATGCACTGCAGAAGTTCCGCCACTTCCGCCTCCTGATCGATCACCCAGCCGTAATAACCGCCCGATACGCTGACGGTCCTGCCGTCGTGTGTTGTAAATTCGCGCGGCCTGTCAGCCGTATTATACTTTTCGGCAAGCTGAAAAACAAATTCATACGCGCGGTCCGCATTCAGTTCAATTTCCTGTCCGTCCTCATAGATGATCCAATCGTGGATGGTCTTTCCATCCAGTACCTCCCTGTTGTCGCCAAACAAATATACTATGTTGGCGCTTACCATCGTATTGAGTTCTCCGCAGGTCTGAATCAGTCCGGTATCGTTCTTTCTCCGTTCGGGTATCTGATAACAATTTGCTTCCTCTAAGGAGACCCGGGCATCCGCCTGCGCCACCGCGTCGCGGATCAGCTTTTCCGTTTTTTCACGGTTGAGCAGATTTCCTTCCACCTCCGCAATCACATGATAGGAGCCGTCCAGATAGTCAATATAGGCGTCTGCGGGAGGCGTCGCGCGTTCCTCATCCAGACATTCCAGGCTGCCGATCGCCTGCGTAAGCAGCGCGTCGTCATAGCGGACGTCGGAATCGAACGTATACGAATATTCATTCCAGAAACACAGCGGCCACAAAAACGCGTTCTGGCTGTTTAAAAACGTCTGCGCTTCTCCCCGCGAAACATACCGGTAATCAATCTGATCCGCGGAAATCGTCTCGTTTGTGCCCCCGCGTTTTTCTATCTCCAGGCGGTACGAGCCGATCTTGTCCGCGATGATACGCTCAACGGCCTCCACGTCCATGCGCGAGGCGTCAAACCCGTTGATCCGCGTATGCAGGAAAAAATGCTCGTCAAAATAAACCACCCCGGCGCCGTACAGGCCAAGGACGGCTAAAAGAACCAGGCCGAATACGCCAAGAAACCCGTTTCGGATCCATCTGCCCACGGATTTTTTCTTCTTTTCGCCTTCCTGTATGCCGCTACGGCGCGGGCGGTTCCGCTCTTCGCCGGATATAAGATGTTCCCGATCTTCTTTCGTGCTCATGTACTGCCCCTCACATTTCACCCCATATGCCTTATTTACTATAGCACAGGGGATTCCAATTTTAAAGTACCATATTTTTTTAATAAAAAAATTATAATAAATTATTAAGGATCATGTTGTAATGTAAGTCTGGTATCCGTTGCCGCGCAAAATTCCCTCCATGCGGGTAGCGTTTCCCAGATTGCGGAACGCGCCTACCTGCACCAGATAGTATCCGTCTTTTTCGATAATAAATACAGGGTATCCTTCACTTTCCAACTGGTCGCGCTGGCGGATGGCATTTTCCAGATTACGGTAAGCGCCTGTCTGTACGCGATAATAAACGGTCTGCCCCGGTATATTCGGCATCTGCGCCGCCCCGTTGCTGTTCAGGGTATCCAGGATTCCCTGTGCGATTCCTTTGGCGATCCCGTCAAATTCTTCGTCAAACAGCCGGTTATCTTCTTCGCTGTTGATAAATCCCGCCTCCACTAAAACCGCCGGCATTTTGCTTCTTCTTAATACAACAAGTCCCGGACGTTCTTTCACTCCGATGTTGCGGAACCCTAACTGCTCCAGTTGTCCGTTGATATTCTCCGCCATTTCCAGCTTATCGCCGCTTTTATCATATACCAGCGTCTCTACGCCGGTGTACTGATTCGGCATCGGGCTGGAATTGCGGTGAAGCGATACCAGAAAATCGGCGTCCGCATTATTTGCCGCCGTCGCTTTCTGAAACGGCGTCTGATAGACGTCGTCCGTTCTGGTATAAAATACATCTACTCCGTTTTGCTCCAGGATTTCCCCGACTGCCAACGCAAGCCGCAGATTATCGTCTTTTTCCTGCCTTCCCTCAAACACGGCGCCCGGATCGGAACCGCCGTGTCCGGCGTCAATCGCAACTTTTGCCATAACATTACCTCTTGCATATGCTTTCTTTACTATCATATGCAGAAGTCTCTGAAATTTTCCCGCGCGCGCCGGAATATGCAAATTATCTGTTGCATATCGCCCCGGTATTGGGTTATTCTAAGTGTGACAAACAACAGCTTACGGGAGGCAGACTATGAACGCACAGGAATTAAAAAAAGAAGCCGGCGCATTGCAGGCGCATCTTCAAGAGATCCGGCGCAATCTGCACCGGCATCCCGAACTTGGTTTTGACCTTACTTATACCAAAGCGCTTGTCCGGCAGGAACTGACCGACATGGGCTATGCGGTGCAGGAAATGGGAAAGGCGGGTCTTGTGGTGCTTGCCGGAGGCAAAAAAGCCGGAAAGACCATTCTTCTGCGCGCCGATATGGACGCCCTGCCGATCTGCGAGGAGGCGGACGTCGATTATAAAAGCGAAATCGACGGGCGGATGCACGGCTGCGGACACGATATGCACACGGCCATGCTGCTGGGCGCCGCGCGTCTTTTAAAAGAACACGAAAAAGAACTGGAAGGGACGGTAAAGCTGGAATTTCAGCCGGCGGAAGAAAGCTTTCAGGGTTCTCCGGATATGATCCGTTCCGGCCTTCTTGAAAATCCCAGGGTAGACGCCGCCATGATGCTCCATGTGCTGGCCGGCG
>CANQJX010000156.1 GCA_947624335.1 uncultured Marvinbryantia sp. | reverse complement strand
TGGTTCGGAATAGTGTAGTGCTGGCGGTCTATCTATTGTTTTCGGTTGCTTGCTTCTTTACCGTACATGAGCATTCTATCATGGATTGTTGCCGTCGGCATCACCGCTTCCTGCACGCTCATAGAATGTGCAACCGCATAAACGCTGAAGTGATCCGTCTCAAAGGTCACCGTGTCGCTTACCGCCGCCTCATCTTCCAGCGCCGCCACAAGTTCCGCGTCCTCCCCGTTCACATGATATACCGCCGCTTTCTGCGCTCCTTCCGGTACGGAAATACCGGAAAGCTCCACCTGCACGGTCCCGTCAAGCTGATGGATTGGCGTTCCCTCCGCGTCAAAAATCTGAATATCATACGCGCAGATGTCCAGCAGCATCTGCCCGTCTTCCTCATAAAGTTTTTGGGCGATCTGCTGCGCTATCTGGTCTTTTTCCTCCGCCGTTACTTCCCTGGCCGTGATCTCGCAGTTCTCCGGCAAAATCCCTTCCTGTCCGGGTATAACGCGGACGGCTGTTGTCTCCGAGATGGCAACGCTGTAATCCAGGCCGATCTGCTCTATATCCGTTTCCGCCGCGGTTTCCGTTTCCGGCTCTTCCGATGCCGGTTCGGTCGTTTCCTCACTCGTTTCTTCCGTGGTTTCTTCAGAAATCATTTCCGAGATTGGCTCTGTCGTGCCCTCGCTCATTTCTTCCGTGCCGTTTTCCGAAATTTCTTCCGTAAAATCTTCCGAAGACGTCTCCGCCGGATCCGTCGTTTCCGATTCGCAAAAAAGATCGTCTTCTTCCGGCGCTCTCCCCATTGCAATGGAACTGATTGATACGGTTGCAGTTGAAAACAGCATTAAAACGGTTAACATAACTGCAAGCGTTTTTCTGTTGCGTTTTTTCATAACAATTCCTCCATTAATATAGATATTGCATACGCCTTTTTGTGTTAGTTTACCAAATTACTTGTCTTTTGTAAAGTAATTGAGTGACAAAACAAAACCCTCGTTCTTCCGGCATCCGCCCGCAAAGGGATTGACATTTTTCTTATTCCGATAGTACAATGACTCTGTATTTTAACCGAAAAGAGGATTCCTTATGGACAGCGAACATTTTACGGTGGGATTTGTGGCGCTGGGGCTGATCGGCGGCTCTCTTGCCAAAGCGATCCGCCACCGATATCCCGACGCAACCATTCTCGCCTTCACGCGCAGGCGGGAAACTGCGGAACGCGCGCTTGCCGAACATATCATTGATGAAGCCTGCGACCGGATCGGGGAGGCTTTTTCACGCTGCGACTATATTTTTCTGTGCGCGCCGGTAGAGGTAAACATTGCCTGTCTGGAAAAAATCAGGCTATATTTAAAACCGGGCTGCATTTTAACGGACGTGGGAAGCACCAAGACCGGCATTCATCAGCGCGCGGCGGCGCTTGGCCTGGACGAATATTTTATCGGCGGCCACCCGATGGCAGGGTCGGAAAAAACAGGCATGGAAAACTCCCAGTGGTTTCTGATTGAAAACGCTTACTATATCATCACGCCCTCCAAAGGAACGCCAAAGGAAAAGACGGCGCGCTACGCTTCTTTCGTCGCTTCTTTAAAGGCGCTTCCGCTGGTGCTCGATTACCGCGAGCATGATTATATTACGGCCGCCGTCAGTCATCTTCCGCATATTATCGCGGCGGCGCTGGTAAATCTGGTCCATGAGAAAGACACTCCCGCGGAGACGATGAAAACGGTCGCCGCCGGAGGTTTTAAAGATATTACCCGGATCGCGTCCTCCTCGCCGGATATGTGGGAACAAATTTGTACCACCAACGCGGAAAATATTATT
The DNA here is from genome assembly GCA_947624335.1 of uncultured Marvinbryantia sp. Classification (GTDB taxonomy): domain Bacteria; phylum Bacillota; class Clostridia; order Lachnospirales; family Lachnospiraceae; genus Marvinbryantia. The sequence goes on along the minus strand of CANQJX010000156.1, from coordinate 2,634 downwards.
TCCGTGCTTGACGCTTATACCGAAAGTCTGCGGAACGTGCGCGCGCAGCTTGCGGCAAAGGACGGGCCGGCGATTCATCAGCTTTTTGAAGATTCCGGACAGTACCGCAACTCGTTTGCCGACCATTCCGGCGGCCCGCTGAAGAAAGCCTATATGCTCTACTGCGATATGGTGGACGAAGCGGGAGGCATCGCCGCGCTGGCGACCATCCTTGCAAGCAGCGGTATCAGTCTGCGCAATATCGGCATTGTAAACAACCGTGAATTTGAGGAGGCGGTGCTGCGGGTGGAATTTTATGACGAGGAGTCCTTAAAGAAATCTGTCGCATTGCTGCGTAAATACCGCTACACCGTGTATGAACGATAAACGTTGTATCAGAAAGCAGGAGACCTATATGAATCAAAAACTAAAACCCCTGAAAGGAGAGATCACGGTTCCCGGAGATAAGTCGATCTCCCACCGCGCCGTGATGTTCGGCGCTTTGGCGCAGGGAACCACCGAAGTGACAAATTTTCTGCAGGGAGCGGACTGCCTCTCCACAATCGATTGTTTCCGCAAGCTGGGGATTTCCATTGAAAATACGCCCGGACAGATCCGGGTGCATGGGAAGGGACTGCACGGCCTGACCGCGCCGTATGAAATGCTGGATACGGGCAACAGCGGCACAACTACGCGCCTGATCGCCGGGATTCTCGCCGGACAGCCATTTGAATCCGTCCTGACCGGGGACGCCTCTATTCAGAGCCGCCCCATGAAGCGCATCATCGACCCGCTCACGCAGATGAACGCGGATATTGTAAGCCTCAAAGGGAACGGCTGCGCCCCGCTTCACATCAACGGCAGCCGTTTCTGCCAGACATGCGCGCCGTTTAGCATGAAAGAACAAGCCGCGCTTTCCTGCGCAGAGAATCATTTTCTGCACGGAATCCATTACCAGAGTCCGGTCGCTTCCGCGCAGGTAAAATCCTGCATCCTGCTTGCCGGCATGTACGCGGACGCCCCCACAAGCGTAACAGAACCGCAGCTTTCCCGAAACCACACCGAACTGATGCTTGCCGGTTTCGGCGCGGATCTTACCTCCGAGGGCACAACGGCCACGATTCTGCCTGATCCGAAGCTGGAAGCAAGAAAAATCGACGTTCCGGGCGATATCTCGTCCGCGGCGTACTTTATTGCCGCCGCGCTTATGGTGCCCGGTTCGGAAGTCCTGATTAAGAATGTAGGAATCAATCCCACGCGCGACGGTATTCTGCGCGTTGCGCGCGCTATGGGCGGCGATATTTCCGTATTAAATAAAAAAATCAGCGGCGGAGAACCCACTGCCGATCTTCTTGTGAAATACAGTTCGCTGCACGGCGTTCGCATCGGCGGGGACATCATTCCCACGCTGATCGACGAGCTTCCCGTCATCGCCGTCCTTGCCTGCGCGGCGCAGGGCGTTACCGTAATATCGGACGCGCAGGAATTAAAGGTAAAAGAATCCAACCGCATCGATACGGTATCTGAAAATCTGGCCGCCATGGGCGCGCGGGTAGCCGCCGCCGACGACGGAATGATCATCGAGGGCGGACGGCCGCTGCACGGCGCCGTGATCGACAGCCACAGGGATCACCGCATCGCTATGAGCTTTTCCATCGCCGCTCTCGCAGCCGAAGGCGGGACAGAGATCATCGGCGCAGACTGCGTCCGTATCAGCTATCCCAATTTTTACGAAACCTTAAGGGCGCTTTGCGGCTAGGTTTTTGCTTTGCCTGCCGCGGCGTCCTGATTGATCTGCATATCCGCGATCTCATACGTCGCTTCTATATGTCCGTCGTGGTAAAGCTTCAGATAGCTTTCCACTATACGGTTCATCACCAGCTTGATATTTTCTTCCCCAATGTAGATAAAGATTACAAGGAACTGCACGCCGCTGTAACGCGAGCAGATATCCGTGCTGCGGATGGTAGAGCGGATCGCCTGTTCCATGCAGTTCATCGCACGCTCCTGTTCGTCCACAGTCACATCCGAACGCGCTTCCAACGTAATTAGGGCAAGATTAAATTCATATCCATAGCGCTTTTCCATGTTGCGCATATACTCATACAGCTTTGTAAACGTGCGGTATTCCACGTCCAGCGCCCCCTGGTAGTTGCCGCTGTTGCGCAGGCTCTGGACCAGGCGGGACATATCCACATTGGTATCGTCCCTTAAGCGTTCGCTCTTGCGCTGGTATATGTAATAATCCGATTTGCCGCTCTGCTTGACGTGATAAAGCGCTTTGTCCGCTTTTGCCAGTACGCTGGCATAGTGATCGTGCCTGCGGCACATACACATTCCCACGGACAGCGAGGCGATCTGCAGCGCCGGGTCTTTCTCCTGCCGCTTTTGGAAGGCCAGCAGCAGATCCTGTACGGTTTCCGCCGCACGTTTCCGGTCCGCGTTGGGAATAAACATCAAAAATTCATCTCCGCCAAGCCGGCACAGGATATTGGCGTCCTCATATCCTTTCAGCACGTCTCCCACCGCCTGAAGAAGATGGTCCCCGGCAAGATGCCCCAGGGTATCGTTGATCTTTTTCATATTATCCACGTCGATAAAGCACAGGCATCCGGCGCCCTGCTGGATCGCGCGGCTGATCGCCTGCTCGCCCTC
>CANQJX010000155.1 GCA_947624335.1 uncultured Marvinbryantia sp. | reverse complement strand
ATTATCTTCTTCGGCAAACGGAACACTGTCCGCCTGACCTTAAGGAAAAGTACGAACAGCTGATCCGGGAAAGGGCGCGGCATATACCGGTGCAGTATCTGACAAATGAACAGGAGTTTATGGGGCTTAAGTTTACGGTGGATACGCATGTCCTGATTCCGCGTCAGGATACGGAACTTCTGGTACAGGAAACGGAGAAAGAACTGCGGCCGCATGCGTCCGTACTCGATCTGTGTACCGGCTCCGGGTGTATTATTATCAGCCTGGCGAAACGAAACCGGATCAAAGCGACGGGAACGGATCTTTCGCCGGAGGCTTTGCGGATCGCGCGGTTAAACGCAAAAACGCTGAACGCGGACGTAACCTTTTTAGAGAGCGATCTGTTTGCGCAGGTACAGGGAACATACGACTGCATTGTTTCAAATCCCCCTTATATCAAAAGCGGGGAAATTTCAAAGCTGATGCCGGAGGTGCGCGCGCACGAGCCGCGTCTGGCGCTGGACGGCCATGCGGACGGCCTGTATTTTTACCGCCGTATTTTAGAGCGGGCGGCGGACTATCTGGTGCCGGGCGGCCGGCTGCTTTTTGAGATCGGCTGCGATCAGGGCGAGGCGGTGGAGCAGCTTATGCGCAGCGCCGGCTATCTAAAGATCGAGCGAAAAAAAGATTTGGCCGGACTTGACCGGGTGGTGGCAGGCCGGAGGCGATAGGAGGGAAACTATGTTTGATAAACTGGAGGATCTGCTGGTCCGCTTCGACGAACTTCTCAACGAACTGAACGAACCGGATGTGGCGTCGGATCCGGCGCGCTTTCAGAGGCTGATGAAAGAGCAGAGCAACCTGCAGCCGATTGTGGACGCGTATAAAGAGTATAAAGACTGCAGCCAGACGGTAGAAGACAGCCTGGCGATGCTGGATGAAGAATCCGACGAAGAAATGCGGGGGATGCTGAAAGAAGAACTGAGTACCGCGAAAACCCGCATTGGGGAATTAGAGCATGAGCTGAAGATCCTGCTGCTTCCCAAAGACCCCAATGACGACAAAAACGTGATTGTGGAAATCCGCGCGGGCGCCGGCGGGGACGAAGCGGCTCTTTTTGCAGCGGAAATGTACCGCCTGTATGTAAAGTATGCGGAAAAGCGGCGCTGGAAGGTAGAACTGCTGAACGCGGACGAAATCGGGATCGGCGGCATGAAGGAAGTAAACTTTATGATCAACGGGCAGGGCGCGTACTCCCGTCTGAAATATGAGAGCGGAGTCCACCGCGTGCAGCGCGTGCCCGAAACAGAGTCGGGCGGAAGGATCCATACATCCACCATTACGGTCGCCGTGATGCCGGAGGCGGAAGAAGTGGACGTTGTGATCGATGAAAAAGATATCCGCATCGACGTGATGCGCGCGTCCGGAAACGGCGGGCAGTGCGTCAATACCACGGATTCCGCGGTACGGCTGACGCATTATCCGACGGGGATCGTGGTCTACAGCCAGACGGAGAAATCACAGCTTCAGAATAAAGCGAAAGCGTTTGCGCTGCTGCGCGCCAAGCTGTATGATATCGAACAGCAAAAAGCGCACGACGCGGAAGCGCAGATGCGCCGCAGCCAGATCGGTACGGGAGACCGTTCGGAAAAGATCCGCACCTACAACTTCCCGCAGGGGCGTGTGACGGATCACAGAATCAAACTTACCTTATACAAACTGGACTCCATTATGGACGGAGATATTGACGAACTGCTGGACAGCCTGATCGCTGCCGACCAGGCGGCAAAGCTGGCGGTTATGAATGAGAAAGCCTGAGCGTTTATCTGCCTCAGGCTTTTTTTGCGCCGTTTGGTTAAAGTTCTGCTTGCATTTGTGTGAACTGTGTGATATAATGAGTGACGCAACAAAATCTCAATCAATCTCGGTGCGGTCGCACCAAATTACCCGGAATTTTCAAATCATAAAAAAGAAAGGATGATTGCGTGGATTACAAGGATTTTATCGTTTTTGCGCAGACGCAGATGCAGCAGAGAATGGGAGAGGGGGCGCAGGTACGGCTTCATCGGATCACCAAAAATAACTCCGTATGTCTGGATGCGCTTTCGATCAGCGAGGACGGCGGGAAAATTGCGCCGACCATTTATTTGAATGATTTTTATGAACACTATGCGGCGGGCGGCACCATGCCGGAACTGTTGGACCAGATGGAGCATATTTACCGGAAAAGCCGTACGGAACTTCCCTTTGACGCGGAGTTTTACCATGATTTTGAAAAAGTGAAAGACAGGCTTGCCTGTAAGCTGATCAACGAAGGGCGAAATGAACAACTGCTCAAAAAGATTCCTCACCGGTCGTTTTTAGATCTTGCCGTTGCGGTCTATTATTCTTTTGAAGACGAGGCGTTCGGAACCGGCACGATCCTTGTGCATGAAAGCCACAGGAAAACATGGGGCGTTTCAGAGGACGCGCTGCTTGAACACGCGCGCGCCAATACGCTGAAGATTCAGCCGTGGGAATTTCTGAGCATGGATAAGATTCTGGAAAAGTATTGCGGGGAAGAACAGGGGCAGGGAGCCGATGGAAGGGAAAACAGCGCGATACCGATGTATGTTCTGACCAACCGGGGGAATTATTTTGGGGCTGCGAGCATGCTGTTTGATTCCGTTTTGCAGGAGATCGCGGAAAAACTGGGAGGGGATTTCTGGGTTCTGCCAAGCAGCATCCATGAGTGCATCATTGTGCCTGCAGACTTTCCCACAGACAGGGAGGAATTACAAGATATGGTAAGCGAGATCAACCGCTGCGCCGTGGCGGAAGAAGATTTTTTGTCGGACGAGGTTTACTTCTATCAGGCAAACCTACATAAATTAAGTATGTAGGCGGCACAAGATCTTACAGGGGCACCACAAAAGTCAGGGAGGCATTCCTTGTTTCCGGTGCCGCGTGTCGGGGGTTCGAATCCCTCCAGGTGTGTTAAAAAGAAAATAAAAAGGGAGGAAAAGAAGATGGATGGTTTTAGAGAATGGCTTTCGGATAATCTGCGTTATATTCTGCTCGGCCTTGCTTTAATACTTGTTCTTGTGATCGCGGTTGTTGGGATTCGGGCGATCAGCAACATTGCCACCGGAACCGGATCGCCGTCTGTTTCCACGCAGACGGAGACGCAGCCGGATACCGCAAGCGATGTTATCGTAGAAACAGACGCGGCAGAACCGGCTTCCGCAGCAGGCTCTCTGGTGCAGAACGATGCGCGGGTACTTACCATGATGACTGCATATTATAATGCACGCACAAACGGAGACACCGAGGTATTAAGACAACTGAATCCCTCTATGGAGGAACAGGAAGCTGCAAATCTTGCAAACAGTTATGTGGAAGGGTATGAAAATATCAGTACATATTCCAAACCGGGGCTTACGGATGGCAGCTACATCGTCTATGTATGCTATGACGGCAAGGTAAAGGACATTGATACGCTGGTGCCCAGCCTGATCGAATTTTATGTGATGACAGACAACGACGGCAACCTCTATATCGCCGATACGGAAGGCGATGCGCAGATCAAAGCCTTCTGCGAGGAGTCGGGCCAGACCCCGGAAGTGCAGAGCCTGGTGGAGAGAGTGAGCCAGTCCCTGCAGCAGGCGCGCAGCGCTGATCCGGCTCTGGATGATTTTATGAAACAGTATGGCACCGCTTCGCAGGATGACGGCGAAGAAAAAGAAGATGAATCCGAGGACGAGCAGGGCACGGAAATTGTTGCTCTGGATTCCTGCAATATCCGTTCCGAACCGAATACGGATTCCGATGAAAATATCATCGGCAGCCTGTACATCGGGGAAACCGCAACCAAGATCGGCGAGACCGACGACGGCTGGACGCAGATCGACTTTAACGGCGAGACGGCGTATGTGAGCAGCGAGTTTGTGGCTACGCCGGAAGAAGCGCAGGCAGCGGAGGAAGCCGGGTATTTTGAGCCGGCTGCGGCGGAATAAAAACGAGCGGGCGATTATTTAAAAATTGAATCAGTCTTATCTATATTATTCAGATTGTCGAGACAGAAAAAATCTTGTCATCAAAAAAAAGACAGTATATAATGATGTGGATGGACAAAGAGGTCAAAAAGCAGGTGGAGTGTCCATCTGCTTTTTTGCCGGTCAATTAAAGATTTAAGGAGGACATGAGTATGTCATATGTAGATGAGGTAATCGAGCAGGTTGTGAAAAAGAATCCTGCCGAGCCGGAATTTCACCAGGCGGTGAAAGAAGTGTTGGAGTCTCTGCGGGTAGTTGTGGAGGCAAATGAGGAAAAGTTCAGAAAGGATGCGCTGCTGGAGCGTCTGGTAGAGCCGGAAAGACAGATTAAATTCCGCGTTCCGTGGGTAGACGATAAGGGACAGGTTCAGGTGAACACCGGCTACCGCGTGCAGTTCAACAGCGCGATTGGTCCCTATAAGGGAGGGCTTCGCCTTCATCCGTCCGTTAATCTTGGCATCATCAAATTTCTTG
>CANQJX010000154.1 GCA_947624335.1 uncultured Marvinbryantia sp. | reverse complement strand
GGCGGAATGCTGCGGATCGCCGCGGCCCTGGAGGACGGTACGGAAGTGGTAATCAACCGTCACGGCATCAATTTTGACCTGGATATCGGGGAGCAGGTATACCTTGAATGGCCGGCGCAGTCCGCGGTTCTGGTGGACAGGGAGGAATGACGCATGGAGAAAAGAAACAAATGGGGGCTGCTGGTCGCGCCGCTCTATGCGTTTACGCTGCTGTTTGTTTTAGGGCCGATGGTTTACATGGTGCTGGTCAGCTTTGCCCGGAACAACGGCGATGGATATGGCTTTTTCTGGCGCTTTACAACGGAAAATTATACAAAGATAGCGGACCCGGTTTATCTGCAGTGCTTTGTCCAATCCTTTAAACTGGCGTTTTCCACCACTTTTTTTGTAATCCTGCTCGGCTATCCGTTCGGCTATTTTATGGCAAGGCTTTCGGAGCGCGGGAAACGGCGGATGATGTTTCTGATCATGGTGCCGTTTTGGACCAGTTCGCTTTTGCGCCTGTACGGATGGATTATCATACTGCAGGCAAAGGGCGTGATGAATGCGGCGCTGATGGGCCTTGGCATTTTGAAAAAGCCGCTGAAGATCCTGTATTCTTACCCGGCAGTGCTGATCGGTATGATTTATGCGCTTTTGCCGTTTATGATCCTGTCGGTCTACTCGAGCGTGGAAAAGATGGACTGGTCTTTGACGGAGGCGGCGCGGGATCTGGGTGCGTCCCCGTTTCAGGCGTTCCTGACGGTTACCTTTAAACTGACGCTTCCCGGCCTGCTGTCGGGCGTAATTTTAACCTTTATCCCCTCGATGGGCCTGTTTTTTATAGCGGACATTTTAGGCGGCAATAAAATTGTGCTGGTGGGGAGCCTGATTCAGGATCAGCTTACCCGCGGGAGCAATTGGCCGTTTGCCGCGGCGCTGGCGGTGATTCTGACGGTTCTGACCAGTCTGATGATTTTCTTTTACCGGAAGATTACGCATGTAAAAGATCTGGAGGAAATTTTCTGATGAAGGGAAAACGGTTTGCGCTTTCAAAACTGTATCTGGCGCTGATCATGCTGATTACCTATCTGCCCCTGATTATGGTGGTGGTATTTTCATTCAACGATTCCAAACTGACGGCGGCATGGAAGGGATTCAGCCTGCGCTGGTATCAGGAACTTTTCCGGGACGCGGCGCTGATGGAAGCGCTTGCCAACAGCATTAAGCTCGGAGTCATCAGCTGCGCGCTTGCGGCGGTGATCGGAACCTTAGGCGCAATCGGGATGACGCGGGTCCATTATAAGAGCAAGGGTATGATGGAATATCTGTCCACCGTCCCCATTATGGTGCCGGAGATTATTCTGGGCATGGTGTTTATGGCTTTTTTTTCGCTGCTGGGCCTGCCGTTCGGCATGGTTACGCTGGCAATCGCGCATACGGCGTTTTGTATTCCTTATGTATTTATGATGGTAAAAGCGCGGCTGGTAGGAATCGATCCGTCGCTGGAAGAAGCGGCGCGCGATCTCGGCGCGTCTCCCGCGCGGACATTTTGGGATATTACGCTGCCTTTGATTATGCCCGCCGTGGCGTCCGGCTGCCTGCTTGCCTTTGCAATGTCTTTTGACGATGTGGTCATCAGCATTTTTGTAAACGGGCCGAAGACTTCCACGCTGCCGATCAAGGTATATACGCAGATTAAAACCGGCGTAACGCCCGAAATGAATGCGCTTTGCACCATGATTCTGGCGGCGGTAATCTTTGTTTTGGCTGGAACTTCCCTGCTGCGGCGCCAAAAAGCGCGGCCGGGGAAGCGGCAATAAATCAATGCCGCAATGCGGTAAATAAAAGAAAGGCGCCTGTGCGCCAAAGGAGGAAATAATGAAAAAGAAAGTATTTGCAATTGCGTTGGCGGCTGCTGCGCTTTCGATGACAACCGCAGTACAGGCGGAAGAGAACAAAGAACTGGTATTGTATACCTGGGAAGGCATGTTCCCGCAGGAGGTTCTGGACGGATTTACCGAACAGACCGGAACAAAAGTGATTTATTCCAATTTTGATACGGACGAGACGATGCTGGAGAAGCTGGCGCAGGCAAAGGGCGGAGATTACGACCTGGTGATCGCGGACGACTACATCATCGAGCAGGCGGTAGAAGAAGGGCTGGTTGGAGAAATTGACAAGGATATCGTCACAAATTTCGGCAACATCAATCCGATCTATCAGGGGCAGTTTTATGATCCGGACGATAAATATACCGTTCCTTACGGCGCGGGTATTCCGCTGATTGTGTACGATCCGGAGATGACGGATCTGGACATCAGGGGGTATCAGGATCTGTGGGATCCGTCCCTGGAAGACTCTGTGGCGATTTTGGCAAATTATCGCGTCATCAACGGCATCACCCTTTTGTCGATGGGAAAATCCATGAACGAGGAGGATGTGGATACCATCGCGGCGGCCGGAGAGAAACTTTTGGAACTTGCGCCCAATATCCGCATGATCCAGGACGACAATACACAGAACGCGCTGCTCAACGGAGAAGCTTCGGTGGCGTTTCTGTATACTTCGCAGGTAACGGCTGCTTTAAATGAAAATCCGGATTTGAAAGTCGTATATCCGGAAGAAGGGCTGGGATTTGGAATCATGGGCGCGTTTATCCCGTCGAAGGCTCCCAACGCAAAAGCGGCGAATGAATTTCTGAATTATATTCTGGAACCGGACATATTTGCGCAGTGCATGAATTATATCGGCTATATCAACACCAATCAGGCGGCGGACGCGCAGATGAACCCGGCGCTTGTGTACAGCGGAGACGAGATCAACGGCGAATATATTGAAAATATTTCCGCGCAGGCCGACGAGCAGCAGAACAAAAACTGGACGGAATTTAAAGCGGCGTGCGGGGCGGAATAAAAACGTGCTGATATAAAAGGAGGAAGCAAGTGGAAAAATCAACCGTTTATTTTACCGATTTTCGCTGCCCGATCGGAATGGGGCAGCTGGAGAAGCTGAAAAAACTGTGCCTGGCCGCAGGTATAAAAAACATAGATATGGAAGGGAAATTTGTGGCGATCAAGATGCACTTCGGGGAACTGGGGAATCTGGCGTTTCTGCGTCCCAATTATGCGAAAACGGTTGCCGATCTGTGCAAAGAACTGGGCGGCATGCCGTTTTTGACAGACTGCAATACCTTATATCCCGGAAGCCGCAAAAATGCGCTGGAGCATTTGGACTGTGCAAATTTAAACGGATTTAATACCGTGACGACAGGCTGTCAGATTATAATTGGCGACGGGCTTCGCGGGACGGATGATGTGGAAGTGCCGGTGCCGAACGCGCAGTACTGCAAGACGGCGAAAATCGGCAGGGCGGTCATGGACGCGGATGTGGTGATCAGCCTGACGCATTTTAAAGGACATGAGGCAACCGGCTTTGGCGGCGCCATCAAAAATATCGGTATGGGCTGCGCGAGCAGAGCCGGGAAAATGGATCAGCATAAGAGCGGGAAACCGGCGGTGGAAGAAGAACTGTGCCGCGGCTGCCGCCGCTGCGCGCGCGAGTGCGGGAGCGACGCGATCGCTTATCCGGACGGGAAAGCGGTGATCGATTATGATAAGTGCAAAGGATGCGGCCGCTGTATCGGCGCCTGCACCTTCGACGCAATTTACAATCCCAACGACAGCGCGAACGAGATGCTGGACCGTAAGATGGCGGAGTACGCGCAGGCTGTCTGCTACGGACGTCCCTGCTTCCACATTTCTTTAGTGCAGGACATCAGCCCCAACTGCGACTGCCACGAGGAGAATGACGCGCCAATCCTGCCCGATATCGGAATGTTTGCCAGCTTCGACCCGGTGGCGCTCGATCAGGCGTGCGCGGACGCCTGTCTGAACGCACAGCCGATCGCCAACAGCCAGTTGGGCGACAATCTTGCTTCCGAAGGCTGGGTGGGCCATCACGACCACTTTAAAGATTCCAACCCCAACATCGAGTGGAAAGCAACGCTGGAACAAGGGGAAAAGATCGGCCTTGGAACAAGGCAGTACATATTAAAAACCATTTGAGCCGGATAAAAACACCAGGCGGCGGGGAATCAGGGATTCTCCGCCGCTTTGTCTGCGAGCCAGCGCATCGCCATGTAGGCGTAAGCCGCGCTTCCCACCGAAAGAACCGAATCGTCATACTGAACTTTCGGATGATGCTGTCCGTACAAATAACCTTCCTCGGAATTGCCGGTGGTAAAGAACATGCTGACCGTAGGAACCTTGTGGCTGACAAACGAAAAATCTTCGCTTCCGCCGCCCGCTTTTCCGCCGGAAACCGCGGACAGATCTAGGGCGCCGCTGCCCAGCAGCTCCTGCATATACACTTTTGCAGCTTTTGCCAGCGCGTCGTCGATCATCATGCAGGGGCAGTAATCGTAAAATTCGATCTGCGCTTCGCAGCGCATGGCCTGCCCGACGCCGGAGGCGATTTCGGCGGCGCCGGAGTCGAGATCGTCGATGCCATCGGCGAGCGTATCCGCGCCCTCGGC
>CANQJX010000153.1 GCA_947624335.1 uncultured Marvinbryantia sp. | reverse complement strand
TCGCTGTACGAAGCGGCGAAAATCGACGGCGCGTCCAAGTGGCAGATTGTCAAAAACATCGACTTGCCCATGCTGGCCCCCACGGCGGTCATTATGCTCATCTTGAGCTTCGGCGGCGTGATGAGCCTGGGTTTTGAAAAGGCGTATCTGCTGCAAAACGGGATGAACATGAGCGCCAGCGAAATTATCTCCACTTATGTTTATAAGACCAGCCTCTTAGGCGGCAAATTCAGCCTCGCCGGTTCCGTTATCGGCGCCTATACGATTCAGGCAATCACCACAACGCTGTATGCAATCGGCGTATCTTCTGACCAGGCTCCGGTTTACAAAGCGATTATCGTGTTGATTATCGTAGCGATCCAGTCTGAACCGCTGAAGGCATATTTCAAACAGAGAGCGGCTAAGAAAGCGCTTGCAAAGGGGGTGCAGTAAGATGAAAAAGAAAATGAACAGCAATACCTTACTTCTTCTGATTACCATAGCCCTGTTTATTGTGATGTACGCGGCGGGATGCGTGATTTACGCCAACAAAGGCTTTATGCATTTTCAGACGTTTTTAAACATCCTGATTAACAACTCCGGTCTTCTGTGCGTTGCATGCGGCATGACCTGCGTCATGCTGACAGCCGGCATTGATATTTCCGTGGGTTCCCTGATCGCGATGGACTGCATGTTTTTAGCGGTGGGCATGGAAATGTGGCACCTTAATCCCATTGTCCTGATCGTGCTGGTACTGCTTATCGGTATCGTATTCGGACTGGTGCAGGGATTCTGCGTAGGGTATCTGGAGATTCAGCCGTTTATCGTTACGATGGCGGGTATGTTCTTTGCCCGCGGCATGACCGCTGTGATTTATTCCAAGCAGATTTCGGTCAGCAGCAGCGAATTATTTGTAAAACTGGCAAACATTAAGATCAACATTCCGTTTGGCTCTTATGTGAACAGCAAGGGCGTGGAGCAGATTCCGTTTATCCGTATTCCGGTGGTGATCTCGCTGATCGTGCTGGTTTTGATTTTCCTGATGCTGCGTTATACAAAATTCGGCAGAAGCCTTTATGCGGTGGGCGGCAACGAGCAGTCCGCGATTATGATGGGTCTGGACGTAAAGAAGACAAAACTGAAGGCTTATGTATTGTCTTCGTTCCTGTGTTCCATCGGCGGTATCTGCTATTGTATGAACACGATGTCAGGAAGCGTGCAGCAGGCGCTCGGCCTGGAGATGGATGCGATTGCGTCCTCCGTTATCGGCGGGACGCTGCTGACAGGCGGCGTGGGCAACGTAATCGGTTCTTTCTTCGGGGTGCTCATTAACGGTACGATTTCCACGCTGGTGAAAACGAACGGGAAATTGCTGAGCTCGTGGTCCAGCATTGCCGTGGCGGCGCTGCTTGGGTTCTTCATTGTACTGCAGAGTATTTTTGCTAAAATTAAAGCGAATAAAAAATAAAAAGCAGTTTTACGCCCCGCAGCCTGCGGGGCGTTTCTGCTTTCTGCGCGGCAAAAGAGAATAAGACGGAAAACAAAATCAGGCTTGCGTAAGGAGAATGTGTATGAGGATCAAAACAGGATTGCTTTTGGCTGCGGCGGTATTGCTGTGCTTTGGATGTGCGGGAAAGCGCGAAACGGAAAGGGAAACCGCCGCGCTCGCCGACGCCGGATTAGAAAAAAATGAAAATCTGATTACCGTAGGGGTATCGCAGGTAGGCGCGGAATCAGATTGGCGCAACGCCAATACGCGCTCCATTTGCTCCGCTTTTACGCCGGAGAACGGATTTGACCTCATATACGAAGACGCGCAGCAGAAGCAGGAGAACCAGATTAAAGCGGTGCGTAATTTTATTTTGCAGGAAGTAGATTATATTATTTTGTCGCCCATTGTAGAGACCGGCTGGGAAGCGGTTCTGCAGGAGGCGAAAGACGCGGGGATACCGGTGATTCTGGTAGACCGTATGGCGGAAGTGGACGAAGATCTGTATACCTGCTGGATCGGTTCGGATTTTGAAAAAGAAGGGCAAGAGGCCGGACGCTGGCTGGCGGACGATCTGGAATCCAGGGGCCGCAAGGAAGAAGAAATTAAAATTGTCACCTTACAGGGAACGCTGGGTTCCAGCGCGCAGATCGGACGCACCGAAGGGTTTGCCTCGGTTATGCGGGAACACAAAAACTGGACGATGCTGGAGATGTGCGAAGGAGATTTTACGCAGGCAAAAGGCGAAGAGGTTATGGAAGGACTGCTGGAGCGCCACGCCGATATAGACGTGGTGATATGTGAGAACGATAATATGGCGTTCGGCGCCGTAGACGCCATCCATGCGGCGGGCAGAACCTGCGGACCGGACGGCGACATTACGATTCTTTCGTTTGACGCCGTGCAGGCGGCGTTTGACGCGCTGCTTGCAGGGGAAATCAACGCGACCTTTGAATGTAACCCCCTGCATGGCCCGCGCCTGAGAGAAATCATCCAAACGCTCGCGGACGGAAAACCGGTTGACAAGATCCAGTATATGGAAGAAACTTATTTTGACACGACCATGGATCTGGAAGAAATCCGTAAAACACGGGTCTATTAAAACGTAAGATTTGTGATCCGGAAAAAGCGGTCGTAGTTCCTTCTGCTGAGATTTCCGCACAACACAATTTTTCGGTCGGAATCCAATCCGAGCGATTCCACCTCCAACCCTCCAAAAGTGGAAGACGGAATCAAAAGAATATCTTTTGGCGTAAACTCGTTGTGGCCGTTTAAGGTCGTATGATCGCCCGCAAGGTCTGTCACATAGATACGGCTTGCCACCATACGGCCGTTTTTTACTTCCACCAGAGGGATAAACAAAAGGTTCTTTTTTGTATCGAAAAAGATGTCCTGCCCCACTTCTCCGGGGCGGTCGAATTTCACATAAAAGTAAGAAATATAGGACATGCTGCCGCTTTTGCGGTCCGCGTCTATGTGGATTTTCCCGATTGCGTATTTGCGGTGGCCGGGAACGTCGCTGGCGACGTTTACAATCATTTGATTTGGCTTATAGTAAGAAATCGCCGACGGACTGTTTGGCGTGGTAATCCGGATGCCTTTTTTCCAGTCGCCGTTAAATCCGCGCGGGACGCGCAGGATGTAGCGGTTCTGCGTCTGGGCGGAAGCCCCGCTTTTCCAGCACGCAAAATACAGATAGTTCTGATCGAAGGTCATGCCGTTGCCATGCCCCAGAAGATTTTTTACCGGAAACGTTTTGGTTACTTTCTGGTTGACGTTGGAAAAGTAGTAAAGAACAGAGAGCGTCTGCTCCCGGTTTGTTTTCAGCGCCCATGCGCGCATACCGGAAATCGCCATGCAGCCGCAGTTTCCGCATCCGTCGATGTCCCTGATGTATGCCAATGGTTTTAATTTCGGTGTTTTAATTGCCATTTGTGATCCTTTCTGTCGTTATTTCTGGTATTTTGCCTGTAAAAACAGTCTTTCTTATTATAATAAAAGGAATGGCAGATGATGTCAATGTATAAAATAAACGGGGCAAAATTGTCCGAACAATAAGATGTAGAAATTGCACAAATTTTCAAAAAAAATTCAGGAAATCTTATGATTATGCCACTTGTTTTTCTGGAAAAATGTGTTAAAATATGTGACGTACATAATAAGAGTATGCATTTGCGTACAATGGTAGGAGGATATGAAAATGAAAAAGAGAATGTTAGCTTTAATGGCGGTTCTGGCACTTACCGGCGTAGTAGCAGTTGGATGCGGCGGCGCAAAGAAAGAAACGGAAGCTCCGGCAACGGAAGCGGCAGCAGAAACAGAAGCGGCGGAAACAGAAGCAGCAGAAACAGATGCAGCGGATGAGACGGAAGCTCCGGCTGACGAAACAGAAGCTCCGGCTGACGAGACAGAAGCAGAATCATAAGAATAACAAACAAAAAGAAAAAGCATTGCAGGGCGAGCCTTGCAGTGCTTTTTATTTTGTGTTAAAGTGAAAAAAACGAAGGGCGCGGCGGCCACGCGGCGGGAAGGAACGTTGCTTATGAGAGTTGGAATGGGATATGATGTTCACAGACTGGAACAGAACCGGAAACTGGTTTTATGCGGGGTGGAGATTCCGTATGAACTGGGGCTTCTGGGACACTCGGATGCGGACGTGGCGGTACACGCCGTTATGGACGCGCTTTTGGGAGCGGCTGCGCTGGGGGATATCGGAAAACATTTTCCAGATACCGATTCGGCATACGAAGGGATTTCCAGTATGCTGCTTCTGCAAAAAGTAGGGGATCTTTTGGAAGCGCACCAGTATGTGATCGACAATCTGGACGTAACCATCATTGCACAGCGGCCCAAATTACTTCCTTATATGCCGCAGATGGTGAAAAATGTAGCGGAAGCGCTGAAAATAGAAGAAGACCAGGTAAATATTAAGGCGACCACGGAAGAAGGGCTTGGCTTTACCGGGAGCGGAGAAGGGATCGCGGCTCATGCGGTGTGCCTATTAACGTCGCTGATGGAACTGCCGCAGGCCGAGGCGGATCTTTTCGGCAGGAACTGCGCCGTTTGCAAAGGCTGCGAAAGGTGCGTCGCGGATGAATAG
>CANQJX010000152.1 GCA_947624335.1 uncultured Marvinbryantia sp. | reverse complement strand
CGCGTTTGCGCACAGGCATGGGGTAAAGGTATATGTAACGGCGAATATCCTGGCGCACAACCGGGATCTTGCCGGTGTGGAAGACTATTTCCGGGAACTTCGGGAACTGCGTCCGGACGCCCTGATCATTGCCGATCCGGGCGTGTTTCGCATTGCAAAGCGGATTTGCCCGGAAATTGAAATTCATATCAGTACGCAGGCAAACAATACCAATTACGAGACCTGCCGTTTCTGGTATGAACTGGGGGCAAAGCGCGTGGTATCGGCGCGGGAACTGTCGCTTGCGGAATTAAAAGAACTGCGGGCAAACATCCCCGCGGATCTGGAGATCGAAACGTTTATTCATGGCGCAATGTGCATTTCTTATTCCGGACGCTGCCTTTTAAGCAACTATTTTACCGGGCGGGACGCCAATCAGGGCGCCTGCACGCATCCCTGCCGCTGGAAGTACGCGCTGATGGAGGAACAGCGCCCCGGAGAATATCTTCCCGTTTATGAGAATGAGCGCGGGACTTATATTTTTAACTCCAAAGATCTGTGCATGATCGAGCATATCCCGGATTTGATGGAATGTGGGATTGACAGCTTTAAGATTGAGGGAAGGATGAAAACGGCGCTCTATGTGGCGGCGGTGGCGCGCACTTACCGCAGGGCAATCGACGATTATATGGAAGCGCCGGAAAAATATGAGGCGAATATGGACTGGTATCGCAGCCAGATCGGCGCCTGCACTTACCGGCAGTTTACCACCGGATTTTTTTACGGGAAGCCGGATGCAAAAACGCAGATATATGAGAACAGCACTTATATAAAAGAATATACTTATCTGGGGATTGTGGAGCGGACGGAGCCGGACGGCGTCTGCGTGACCGAGCAGCGCAATAAGTGTTCGGTCGGGGAAACGATTGAAATTATGAAACCGGACGGACAAAATGTGCCGGCAACGATACTTGCCATTTCCGACGACGAGGGAAACGCCATGGAAAGCGCGCCGCATCCCAGACAGAAACTGCATATTACGTTAAGCGCGCAGGCGGATTGTTATGATCTGCTAAGAAGAAAAGAAGTGTAAAAACGTAAAACGAAGAGAAGAGCAAAAAGAAGAGCGGATAATAAAACTGCGCCTTCCGCCGCCTGGTTATACGGGCGGTGGGAGGCGCAAAAATCGTCCCATATATTAGTTGTTTTTTTCTGCTTCCGCCATCTTCAGCGCGCGCACTTTTAAAGGCAGGCCGAACAGGGTGATAAAGCCGCTGGCATCGTGGTGATCGTACAGATCGCCGGTGGTGAAAGAGGCCAGCGATTCATTGTAAAGGCTGTACGGGGAAGTGGTGCCCGCTTTGATAATGTTGCCCTTGTACAGCTTAAACTTCACTTCGCCCGTCACATATTTCTGTGTGACATCTACAAACGCCTGAATTGCTTCGCGCAGCGGGGTAAACCATTTTCCCTCGTATACGATCTGCGCGAACTGGCTGCCAAGTTTTTTCTTGGCTTCCATTGTCTCGCGGTCAAGAATCAATTCTTCCAGTTGATCGTGCGCCTCCATCAGGATCGTGCCGCCCGGGGTCTCATAAACGCCGCGGGATTTCATGCCGACCACGCGGTTCTCCACGATATCGACAATTCCGATGCCGTGCTTGCCGCCGAGCGCGTTCAGTTCGGTAATAATTTCGGAAACTTTCATGGCTTTCCCATTCAGTGTTTTGGGAATGCCGGCCTCAAACGTCATGGTTACATATTCGCCTTCGTCCGGCGCTTTTTCCGGCGTTACGCCAAGCACAAGCATATGGTCAAAGTTCGGCTCGTTTGCCGGATCTTCCAGTTCCAGACCCTCGTGGCTGATGTGCCAGAGGTTGCGGTCGCGGCTGTAACTGTGGCTCGCATCAAACGGCAGATGGATGCCGTGCTGGTGGCAGTAGGCAATTTCGTCTTCCCGCGACTGCATTTTCCATACGTCCGTCATGCGCCAGGGAGCGATAATTTTTAAATCCGGGGCAAGCGCTTTGATGGAAAGTTCAAAACGGATCTGATCGTTGCCCTTTCCGGTCGCGCCGTGGCAGATTGTCGTAGCGCCTTCTTTGCGGGCGACTTCTACCAGACGTTTTGCGATTACCGGTCGCGCCATCGAGGTGCCGAGCAGATACTTATGTTCATATACGGCGCCGGCCTTTACGCAGGGCATGATAAAATCGTCGCAAAATTCATCGATGATATTTTCAATATACAATTTGGAAGCGCCGGAAAGCTTTGCGCGTTCCTCCAGCCCGTCCAGTTCGTTTCCCTGTCCGCAGTCGATGCAGCAGCAGATTACTTCATAATCAAATGTTTCCTTGAGCCACGGGATCAGCGCAGTGGTGTCCAGCCCGCCCGAATAGGCAAGAATTACTTTTTCTTTCATAATAGAAATCCTCCTCGTTTTTTATCCTGACATTTTAGCCAAAACTTACTATACCGTATCTTTTTGGAGAATGCAAGAGTAAAATCAAAAAAATTTATAAATATGCACAATAGGAGACAATAAATGTATAAAAATAAAAACAGGCTTGCATAATATGCAAAAATAATGTATAATTATGCAAATATAAATTTCGCTTGCAAGAGAGGCGGAAAAGGCGTAATATAAAACACATGGTTTTTATAATCGAACAGAAGGAGAACGGATATGATCAAAGCCGGAATTATCGGAGCAACCGGATACGCGGGAGGCGAACTGGTGCGCCTGCTGCTTGCGCACAGAGAAGTGCAGATCAAATGGTACGGTTCCAGAAGTTACATAGATCAGAAATACGCGGATATTTACCGCAATATGTTTGAACTGGTGGAGGATGTCTGCCGGGATGATAACATTGCGCAGCTTGCAAAAGAAGCGGATGTTATTTTTACGGCGACGCCGCAGGGATTTTGCGCGTCAGCGCTGACGCAGGAAATTCTCGCGCAGACAAAGGTGATCGATCTGAGCGCGGATTACCGTATTCAGAACGTGGATGTTTACGAGCAGTGGTACGGAATCCGGCACGGTTCGCCGCAGCTTGTGCCGGAAGCGGTTTACGGCCTGTGCGAGATAAACCGTGAACAGATCAAAGAGACGCGGCTGCTGGCAAATCCGGGCTGTTATCCCACCTGCAGTATCTTATCCGTTTATCCGGCGCTTAAGGAAGGACTGATTGAAGCGTCCGGTATTATTATTGACGCAAAGTCCGGCACTTCGGGAGCAGGCAGGGGCGCAAAGACGGATAATCTGTTCTGCGAGGTAAACGAGAATATCAAGGCATACGGCGTGACGAGCCACCGGCATACGCCGGAGATTGAAGAACAGCTAAGCCTTGCGGCAGGGCAACCCGTAGTTTTAAACTTTACGCCGCATCTGGTCCCGATGAACCGGGGAATCTTAATCACAGCGTATGCAAATTTGAAAAAGGAAGTTTCTTATGAGGAAGTAAAGGCGGTGTACGACCGCTATTACGGCGGGGAAAAATTTGTGCGTGTGCTGGAAAAAGGCGTCTGCCCGCAGACAAAATGGGTGGAAGGAAGCAATTATGTAGACGTCGGTTTCGCGGTGGATACGCGTACCGGCCGCCTGATTATGATGGGCGCGATGGACAATCTGGTAAAGGGCGCGGCAGGGCAGGCGGTGCAGAATATGAACCTGATGTTTGGACTGCCGGAGAGCATGGGTCTGGAATGGGCGCCCGTGTTTCCGTAAATCGGGCGCAGAATTCTTTTTCAAACGCCGGATATGCGGACAGGAAAGGATAAGAAAGATATGGCAAAGATCAGAAGCATGAAGATCGAAGATTACGCGCGGGTGCATGATCTGTGGATGCAGATTCGCGGATTCGGCATCCGCAGCATGGATGATTCCAGAGACGGCGTGGAACGCTTTTTGCTGCGCAATCCGGGGCTGAGCGTAGTGGCGGAGCGGGACGGGGAAATCGTCGGCAGCATCCTCTGCGGGCATGACGGCAGGCGCGGGTGCCTTTATCATGTATGCGTACATCCCCGATACCGCCAGCGCGGCATCGGGAAAGCAATGGTTGTTTTTGCCATGGAAGCGCTGCGGCGCGAGCAGATCAATAAGGTTTCGCTGATCGCGTTTACCGGAAACGATATCGGCAACGCATTCTGGAAAGAGATCGGCTGGACAAAACGGGAGGATTTAAACTACTACGATTTTGTTTTGAATGAAGCGAATATTACCGCGTTTAACGCGTAAAAGACAGGAAGGACGGCTTATGAAACAGATAGAAGGCGGCGTGACCGCCGCGAAAGGATTTGAGGCCGCGGCGGCCGCGGCGCAGATCAAATACAAAGACAGAACCGATATGGCGCTGATATACAGCAAAGCGCCCTGCTGCGCGGCGGGGACGTTTACCACCAATCTTGTAAAAGCGGCTCCTGTTAAGTGGGATCAGAACATTGTGCAGGCCAAAAAAGAAGTACATGCGGTGGTAGTAAACAGCGGCATTGCCAACGCCTGCACGGGCGAGGAGGGCTATAGATGCTGTAAGGAGACGGCGATGGCGGCGGCATACCGCCCCATAGCGGAGGGACAGGAATGGGGCAAAGAGTGGGAATACGGATGGT
>CANQJX010000151.1 GCA_947624335.1 uncultured Marvinbryantia sp. | reverse complement strand
TATCCAGAAAGGATACCAGCAAAGGGGCGTGCTGCCCGATGGCGGTCGGCAATGCGCTGATGGATATGTACAAAGAGATGCAGGAGGAACTGCAGATGCGCAAAGAGTGCGCACAGGCAAAGGAGCCGGCGTCCGGGAAAACAAAACCGGTGGCAGTAAACGATATCAACCGTCATATGTACTGCCCGGAATGCGGAGAAAAGCTGGTGTTTGAAGAGGGCTGCAATATCTGCAAGAGCTGCGGATGGAGCAAATGCCTGTAGAGGAGGAAAACGGCGATGGGGGAGACATTGACGGCAAGCGATGTAAAAAAGATTGAGGAGGAGATCGAGTATCGGAAGCTGGTCGTACGCAAAGAGGCGATTGAAGCGGTAAAAGAAGCGCGCGCGCACGGGGATCTGAGCGAGAACTTTGAATACCATGCGGCAAAAAGGGATAAAAATAAAAATGAAAGCCGGATTCATTATCTGGAACACATGCTGCGCACGGCGCATATTGTGTCCGACGCTTCCAGGGACGGCGAGGTAGGGCTGAACAACACGGTAGAAATCTACTTTGAAGAAGACGATGAGGTAGAGACCTACAAACTGGTCACTTCGATTCGCGGAAATTCTGTGAGCGGAAAAATCAGCATTGAGTCTCCGATGGGAAAAGCGATACTCGGTAAAAAAGAAGGGGACCGGGTCTATGTGAACGTAAGCGATACGGCCGGCTACTATGTAGTCATCCGATCCGTTCAAAATACAACCGACGATGCGAACGATAAAATAAGAGGCTATTAAGCCTCTTATTTTTTATACGCTGTATTTATATCCACGCGCCGTCCAGCCGGATAATCTGGCCGGTCAGATATTCGTTTCCGCTGCAGAGCGCCAGCGCAAGTTCCGCGACCTCCTGTGCGGAGCCGAAACGGCCTGCGGGAATTTCCTCTTCCAGAGAAGCGCGTTCCTTTGCATCCAGGAACTGATTCATTTCGGTATCGATCACGCCGCAGGCGATGGCGTTCACCTGAATATTGCTGGGCGCCAGTTCCTTTGCCAGCGCGCGGGTGAGCGCGTTAACGCCGCCTTTGGACGCGGAATAGGCGGCTTCGCACGAAGCCCCCACGCAGCCCCAGACAGAAGAGATATTCAGAATTTTGCCGCGGTGCTGTTTCAGCATCAGCGGGATTGCGAGGCGGCTTGTATAAAATACCGAGCTTAAATTCGTGCGGATCACCGCGTCCCACTCGTCCGGCTCCATATCGCTTAACAGTCCGCGGTAAGAGACGCCTGCATTGTTGATCAATACATCCAGGCGGCGGATCTGCCGAAAAAACTGTTCGGTCTGTTCGGGATTTGCGGCGTCGCAGACGGCAATATGGCAGGAGACGGCATACGACGTCTCCAGATAATTTTTCAAATCTGCAAGAAGCGCTTCCTCTTTGCGGCAGGTAAGATAGAGGTCGTAATGCCGCGCGGCAAAGGCCGCGGCGACCGCCTTCCCGATGCCGCGGGAGGCGCCGGTGATACATACGGTTTTTCGTTCCATAAGCGGATGCTCCTATAAGGTATTGATAAAACGTAAAAACGCCAGGCGTCCTTTTGGCGTGCATTTGTAAACGCCCGCGTGTTCCAGAACCTGCATAAACACATCGCCGATTTCATGGCGGAGAATTTCTGTGATCGTTTCCGCACGGACGTCGCGGTATTTGGGAAGAAACGACTCCGCCCAGTCCGCATGCTTTTTCAGATCGGCGTGGGAGCGGAGATCTTTGCCGGCTAAAATGTATTCTCCCAGAAGCTCCATTTCCGCTTTCAGCCGGGAAGGAAGCACCGCCAGTCCCATGACTTCGATCAGGCCGATGTTTTCTTTTTTGATATGATGCAGTTCTGCGTGCGGATGATATACGCCGAGCGGATGTTCCTCGGTTGTGATATTGTTTCGCAGCACCAGATCCAGTTCGTACGCGCCGCCGCGCATGCGGGCGATCGGAGTGATCGTATTGTGCGGTTCCCCGTTCGTTTCGGCAAAGATAAACGCCGCTTCATCGGAGTAAGAGCGCCATGCGTGCAAAATATGATCGGCAAGGTCTGTCAGACGTTCCGGATCAGCGCCGCTCAGACGGATCACGGACATCGGCCATTTTACAATGCCGGCCGCGACGTCCTCATATCCGCGGATCGTAACCGTCTGTTCGATCGGCGCTTTCGCCATGGCAAATTCATAATGTCCGCCCTGAAAATGGTTGTGGCTTAAAATAGAGCCGCCCACAATCGGAAGATCGGCGTTGGAACCTACAAAATAATGCGGAAACTGGCGCACAAAGTCAAAGAGCCCGGAAAATGTGGCGCGCTCAATTTTCATCGGAATATGCTTGGAATGAAAGACGATACAATGTTCATTATAATAAACATATGGAGAATACTGAAATCCCCAGAGGCTTCCGTTGATTGTCACAGGGATCACGCGGTGGTTCTGCCTTGCCGGATGGTTTATTCTGCCGGCATAACCTACATTTTCCATACAGAGCAGGCATTTCGGATAGCCGCTTTGCTTCGCCAGCTTTGCCGCCGCGATTGCCTTTGGATCTTTCTCCGGCTTGGACAGGTTGATGGTGATATCCAGGGCGCCATACTTGGTCATGGACGTCCACTTCATGTCTTTTTTGATGCGGTAACGGCGGATATAGTCCGTATCCTGACTCAGCTTATAGAAATAGTCCGTGGCGCGCACAGGCGACTGGCGGTATAAATCAGAAAACGTCTGTATGACTTCGTGCGGGCGCGGCGTAAGCAGGCCCATAATTTTTGTGTCAAATAAGTCGCGGCAGACAATGTTGTTTTCTTTTAACAGGCCGTTTTGGTATGCGTAATCCACAAGATGGGAGAGCGTGGTTTCCAAATCGGCGTCCCCGCGGGACGGGCCGGGATCTTCGTACTCCTCCAGCCCCAGCAGATCCAGCAGTTCATTTGTGGCAAAAATCCGGTCGCTTTCCGCCATAAGGCCGTTTTTTATCGCATAGTCCACGATAGCTCGAATATCATTCCAGATCATGGGAACACCTCCTGTTTGCATTAAAAAAAGTATATCATATTTTTATTTCTCTGGAAACAAAAATAATATTTTACAAAAAAAGAAGAAATTTCTCTTTCTTTTTTGGTGAAATTAGTGTATGATAATTTTTATATTGAGAGGTATTGGGGTGAAAAACATGATTTCCAATCAAATTTTGCAAAATACTGTAGAAGGAATCAAACAGATCAGCAGGGTAGACATTGGAATTATTGATACGGAAGGAAACGTGCTTGCTTCCACGTTTGAAGAAGTCGGACAGTATGTGGATTCCGCCATGCTGTTTGTAAATTCGCCGGCGGACAGCCAGGAACTGCAGGGTTACCAGTTCTTTAAAGTGTATGACGACGCGCAGCTGGAGTATATTCTTCTGGCAAGCGGAAACGGCGAGGATACCTATATGGTGGGAAAAATGGCGTCTTTTCAGGTGCAGAATCTGCTGGTTGCGTATAAAGAGCGGTTTGACAAGGACAACTTTGTCAAAAACCTGCTTTTGGACAATCTGCTGCTGATTGATATTTATAACCGGGCCAAGAAACTTCATATCGATACGGAAGCGCGCAGGATTGTGTTCATTCTGGAAACCAATTACGAAAAAGACAACACTTCTCTGGAAAACGTGCGCATGTGTCTGGGAAGCAAGTCGAAAGACTTTATCACAGCCGTCGATGAAAAGAGCGTCATTATTGTAAAACAGCTTATGCCTTCTGACGATTACGAACAGATGGACCATGTGGCGGAACAGATTTTAAACAGCCTGGAACCGGCAAAGAGGGAAGGCGCGCACATCGCGTACGGCACGATTGTCGGAGAGATCCAGGAGGTGTCCCGCTCTTACAAGGAAGCGCGGATGGCGCTGGACGTAGGGAAAATCTTCTTTGATGAGCGCGATATTATCGCATACAGTTCCCTGGGAATCGGCCGCCTGATTTATCAACTGCCGATGCCGCTGTGCAAAATGTTTATCCGCGAAATTTTCGACGCAAAATCCCCGGATGATTTTGACGACGAGACGCTGACGACGATCAATAAGTTCTTTGAAAACAGCCTCAACGTATCCGAAACATCCAGACAGCTTTACATCCACAGAAATACGCTGGTATACCGCCTGGACAAACTGCAAAAGACAACCGGGCTGGATCTGCGCGTTTTTGAGGACGCGATTACCTTTAAAATTGCCCTGATGGTCGTAAAATATATGAAATATATGGAGACAATGGAATTTTAATGCGGTATGAGCGAAAAGAAAACGGCATAAGATAAAAGAGAGAGCAAGACGGGATTTGGGTGTGTAGCTGCATTCAAATCCCTTTTTAAGAGGAAGAATATGGAACACGATCATAAAAACAGGAACAACGGATTTTTAAGGGGCTTATACTGCGGCGTTCTGCTGTCGCTGCTCTGCGTTTTGGCTTCGGTGGGGTATCTGCGCTGGCGCACAGAGCGGACAGGCCGCGCCGGGAACTTGGCGGCGGCGGACACCGACGAGCCGGCGGACGAATTAGACCTGAACAGCAAAGCGGTGCAGGAGAAAATAGCGCAGATCGAAAAACTGATCAATCAAAATTTTTTGGGCGATGTAGA
>CANQJX010000150.1 GCA_947624335.1 uncultured Marvinbryantia sp. | reverse complement strand
AATACGAGGAGGAGCGGCTGGCCGGAAAGTCCTTCGGCTCCACCAAATCGGGGATCGCGCCGTTTTATTCCGATAAATATGCGAAGATCGGTTTTCAGGTGAGCGAGCTGTTTGACGAAGAACGGTTACAGGAAAAAGCCGCGCGCGTCTGCGAACAGAAAAATGTTATCCTGGAACATCTTTATCATAAACCGGCGATCCGGCCGGAGGAACTTCTGGAAGAACTGCATTCCTACCGCGAGATGATCGCGCCGTATGTGTGCGATACGTCCGCGTTTCTGTGGCAGGCGATCCGGGAGGGGAAGAACATTCTTCTGGAAGGACAGCTGGGATCGTTAAAGGATCCGGACCACGGCATCTATCCGATGGTGACGTCGTCGTCCACGCTGGCGGCATACGGCGCGATCGGCGCGGGTATTCCGCCTTATGAGATCAAACAGATTGTCACCGTGGTAAAGGCATATTCCAGCGCGGTCGGCGCGGGCGCTTTTGTCAGCGAGATCTTTGGCGCGGAGGCCGACGAGCTGCGCAAAAGAGGAGGCGACGGCGGAGAATACGGCGCGACGACAGGCAGGCCGCGGCGCATGGGCTGGTTCGACTGCGTGGCGTCTAAATACGGCTGCCGCCTGCAGGGTACGACCGACGTGGCGTTTACCGTTCTCGACGTGCTGGGTTATCTCGATGAGATTCCCGTCTGCGTAGGATACGAGATCGACGGGGAGGTGACCACCGATTTCCCGCCCACCTGGAAGCTGGAAAAGGCAAAACCGGTCCTTCAGAAACTGCCGGGATGGAAGAGCGATATCCGCGGCATCCGCACTTATGAAGAACTTCCGGAAAACTGCCGCAATTATATTGAATTTGTGGAAAAGCAGATCGGATTCCCGATTACCATGATCTCTAACGGGCCGGGCAGAAACGACATTATTTACAGATAGCTTTGGTTTGCAAAAAGGAAACGGCAGCAAAGAACGAAAACGCCGCCGGCAGGTATGCGCATGCGCCTGCCGGCGGCTGTTTTTTAGAATCTCTTCTTTATAAAATTTTCGTTGACACCCGAAATAGCTTGTGTTATAGTATAGATTGCATTATTGTGCAGGAGTGTACCCCCAAGGGTGGACTATGCCCAAAATTCCTTGGGTATTTTTGGCAGAAAACAGAGAAAAATGCCTACACTTTTATAGAAAAAGACAGGGGTGAAACGTCAATGGAGAAAAACAGGATACGTCCTATCAAAAGCGGCAACAGTTTTCGGATGAGCTACTCCAAACAGAAAGAAGTTCTGGAGATGCCCAATCTGATTGAGGTTCAGAAGGATTCCTACCAGTGGTTTCTCGACGAAGGTCTCAGGGAGGTTTTCGACGATATCTCTCCCATCCGCGATTATGGCGAAAAGCTGAGCCTGGAATTTGTGGATTTCAAATTATGCGAAGACGATGTGAAGTATTCCATCGAGGAGTGTAAAGAGCGGGATGCTACGTTTGCCGCGCCTTTAAAAGTAAAAGTAAGGCTTCACAACAAAGAGACGGACGAGATCAACGAGCATGAGATCTTTATGGGCGATCTGCCCCTGATGACGGCCACGGGCACTTTTGTCATTAACGGCGCGGAGCGCGTAATCGTCAGCCAGTTGGTGCGTTCGCCGGGCATTTATTATGCGATCACGCACGATAAACTTGGAAAACAGCTTTTTTCCTGCACGGTGATCCCAAACCGCGGCGCATGGCTGGAATATGAGACAGACTCCAACGACGTCTTTTATGTAAGGGTGGACAGGACCAGAAAGGTTCCGATCACGGTGCTGATCCGCGCGCTTGGCGTCAGCACAAATGCGGAAATTCTGGAATTGTTCGGCGAAGAACCAAAGATTGTGGCTACTCTGGCAAAGGACGTGGCGACCAACTATCAGGAGGGCCTCCTGGAACTCTATAAAAAGATCCGTCCGGGCGAACCGCTGGCGGTGGAAAGCGCGGAGAGCCTGATCATGGCCATGTTCTTTGATCCGCGAAGATATGATCTGGCAAAAGTAGGGCGCTATAAATTTAATAAGAAGCTGATGCTGCGCAACCGCGTGGCGGGACATGTACTGGCGGAAGACGTTGCGGACGCCGCTACGGGAGAAATTCTGGCGGAAGCAGGCACTACCTTAACGCGCGAACTGGCGGATAAGATCCAGAACGCGGCGGTTCCCTATGTCTGGATTCAGACCGAGGAGCGCAATGTAAAAGTTATATCCAGCATGATGGTGGATATTACGAATTTTGTGGATGTGGACCCGAAGGAAGTCGGCGTTACAGAGTTAGTATATTACCCGGTACTGAAAACCATACTGGAAGAAAATACCGATATCGAGGACATCAAAGAGGCGATCCGCCGCGATATCCACGACCTGATTCCAAAGCATATCACGAAGGAAGACATTCTTGCTTCTATTAATTATAACATTCATCTGGAATATGGAATCGGCAGCGACGATGACATCGACCACCTCGGCAACCGCCGTATCCGCGCGGTCGGCGAATTGCTGCAGAATCAGTACCGCATCGGCCTGTCCCGTCTGGAGAGAGTCGTGCGCGAGAGAATGACTACGCAGGATCTGGAGGGCATTTCTCCCCAGTCCCTGATCAATATCAAGCCGGTGACGGCGGCGGTCAAAGAGTTCTTTGGCTCCTCCCAGCTGTCCCAGTTTATGGATCAGAACAATCCGCTCGGCGAGCTGACGCATAAGAGGCGTCTTTCCGCGCTGGGCCCCGGCGGTCTGTCGCGTGACCGCGCCGGATTTGAGGTGCGCGACGTACACTATTCCCATTATGGAAGAATGTGCCCCATCGAGACGCCGGAAGGTCCGAACATCGGCCTGATCAACTCGCTGGCGACGTACGCAAGGATCAACCAGTACGGCTTCGTGGAGGCGCCGTACCGCAAGATCGATAAATCCGATCCCGAAAATCCGCGCGTAACGGACGAGGTAGTTTATATGACCGCGGACGAGGAAGACAATTACCATGTGGCGCAGGCAAACGAGGCGCTGGATGAAAACGGGCATTTTATCCGTAAAAATGTTTCCGGGCGTTACCGCGAGGAGACGCAGGAGTATGACCGTTCCATGTTTGACTATATGGACGTTTCCCCGAAGATGGTATTCTCCGTGGCAACCGCGCTGATTCCGTTTTTGGAGAACGACGACGCAAACCGCGCGCTGATGGGTTCCAACATGCAGCGTCAGGCGGTGCCGCTTCTTACGACCGAAGCGCCCGTTGTGGGAACCGGTATGGAAACGAAAGCTGCCGTGGACTCCGGCGTGTGCGTGGTGGCAAAGAATTCCGGGACCGTAGAATATGTAACGTCCAAAGATATTGTGATCAAGACGGACGACGGAAAGCGGGAGGAATATCATCTGACTAAATTCCTGCGCAGCAACCAGAGCAACTGCTATAACCAGAAGCCGATTGTCTCCAAAGGAGAACATGTCGATCAGGGACAGGTAATCGCGGACGGTCCTTCGACCGCCAACGGCGAGATTGCGCTCGGCAAGAATCCGCTGATCGGATTTATGACATGGGAAGGCTACAACTATGAGGATGCCGTGCTTTTAAGCGAGCGTCTGGTGATGGACGACGTATATACGTCCATCCATATTGAAGAATACGAAGCCGAGGCGAGGGACACCAAGCTTGGGCCGGAAGAGATCACAAGAGATGTTCCGGGCGTCGGCGACGATGCCTTAAAAGACCTCGACGAGCGCGGCATTATCCGCATCGGCGCGGAGGTACGCGCGGGCGATATCCTGGTCGGCAAAGTTACGCCGAAGGGCGAGACCGAACTGACCGCGGAGGAACGTCTGCTGCGCGCGATTTTCGGCGAAAAAGCGCGCGAAGTGCGGGACACTTCCCTGAAAGTGCCGCACGGCGAGTATGGAATTGTCGTGGATGCGAAAGTGTTTACCAGAGAAAACGGCGACGAACTTTCTCCGGGAGTCAACGAAGCGGTGCGCATCTATATCGCGCAGAAGAGAAAGATTTCGGTGGGCGACAAGATGGCGGGCCGTCACGGAAACAAGGGCGTTGTTTCCCGCGTGCTTCCGGTGGAGGATATGCCGTTCCTGCCGAACGGGCGTCCGCTGGATATCGTGCTGAATCCGCTGGGCGTGCCGTCGCGTATGAATATCGGGCAGGTGCTGGAGATCCATTTAAGCCTGGCTGCAAAAGCGCTTGGATTTAATATTTCCACGCCGATTTTTGACGGCGCGGATGAATCGGATATTATGGATACGCTGGAGCTGGCGAATGATTATGTCAACCTGGAGTGGTCCGCTTTTAAGAAAAAACACGGCAAGGAACTGCTTCCGGAAGTGATGGATTATCTGTATGAGAACAGGGACCATCGGGAATTGTGGAAGGGAGTGCCGATTTCCAGAGACGGAAAGGTGCGCCTGCGCGACGGAAGAACCGGCGAATACTTTGACAGCCCGGTCACCATCGGCCACATGCATTACCTGAAACTGCATCATCTGGTGGACGATAAGATCCACGCGCGTTCCACCGGTCCGTACTCCCTGATCACGCAGCAGCCTCTGGGCGGCAAAGCGCAGTTCGGCGGACAGCGTTTCGGCGAGATGGAAGTGTGGGCGCTGGAAGCCTACGGCGCGTCCTACACGCTGCAGGAGATCT
>CANQJX010000149.1 GCA_947624335.1 uncultured Marvinbryantia sp. | reverse complement strand
TCAGAAAATTAATCATTCATTATATTTCGTCTGTGGAGCATATATTCCACATATGCGAACTTCTGATTAATAAGCACGTCCCGCAAGAACTTCGTCCGTCATCTGGGTAACCGGTTCTTCGTTGCCGTCGATTGTGATAGATGTAACAACATCCTCATTCGCATACCAGCCCTCAGTGATGTACTGAGTCTTTTCCGGAGTTTCGCCAGCTT
Source organism: uncultured Marvinbryantia sp. (assembly GCA_947624335.1). Lineage (GTDB taxonomy): Bacteria > Bacillota > Clostridia > Lachnospirales > Lachnospiraceae > Marvinbryantia. The sequence goes on along the minus strand of CANQJX010000149.1, from coordinate 4,473 downwards.
CAAGCTGTTTGATTACTTCTTCTACTGCCGGAGCTGCCAGCGGGTTGCACTCGAATACTGCCGTAAGTTCGCCAGCCTGCAGAGCTTCCATAGCCGGTTTGTTGCCGTCGAAGGAAACAAGAACAACATCACCTTCCGGACCATAGGAGATACCAGCTGCCTTCATGGCATCCTGCGCACCGTATGCTTCGTTGTCGTTCTGAGCGATAACTACGTTGAACTGACCTTCATAAGATTTGATGAAGGATTCCATAACTTCCTGGCCGCCTGCCTGTGTGAAGTCGCCGTCCTGAGAATCCAGGATTGTCCAGCCGTTCTCATCAGCAACCTGCTTGAAGCCATCGGTACGTCCGATCTGAGCGGAAGAACCGTTTGTTCCTTCGATAACCAGAGCGTTGATCTCTTCAATACCTTTTGCTTCCGCATAAGCTTTCAGCCATTCGCCGCATGCGATACCTTCTTTCAGGAAGTCGGAACCAACCCATGCAACATACTTGTCGGAGTCGTCGATCGTACGGTCGATAACGATAACCGGAATACCAGCTTCTTCGCACTCTGTCAGAACAGTGTCCCAACCGGTAGCAACGATCGGGTCGATGATGATGTAATCAACATCCTGCTCGATGAAGTTACGAACTGCTTCCAGCTGAACCGCGGAATCATTGTCGCAGTCTACGAACTGAAGATCGTAGCCGTTGTCAGCGGAGAAAACATCCTGCGCAGATTTCGTGGAAGCGGTACGCCAGTCAGACTCGTGACCAACCTGTGCGAAACCAACGGTGATAACATCGTCTTCAGCGGATACGCCAACTGCGATAGAAGCAGCCAGTGCCGTGCAGGCTAATAAGCCTAAGATTTTCTTTTTCATGATACTCATTCCTCCTATACATTTACGTTCTCTAGCCCCTATCGGCTATGAAACAATCTTAGCAAAAAACGCTTTTTCATTAAATAGATAGTTTTAAGGAATAAGTACAAATTTTTTTGCAGTTTTGACACATTCTGATTAAAAAGTTGGATTTTTTTATAGAAATGTTAGTTTTTTTTGGCCGGTATCTCCACACGGACTTCCGTACCCCTGCGGTACTCGCTGGAAATCCAGATTCCGTACTCCGCGCCGTAATTAAGCCGGATTCGTTCCACAACATTGAAAAGCCCAAACCCGGACGGATCGCCAGAGCCTTCGCCTTCCCCTTTGTTCATCGCCTTCTGCACCTGCGCCAGACGCTCTTTCGTCATCCCCATCCCGTCGTCCTGCACCAGAAACACCAGGCGTCCCTGTTCGATATGTCCGCTCACTTTGATGTGCCCCATACCCCTCTTGTTTTTAATGCCGTGGTAAAGGGCGTTTTCCACAAGCGGCTGCAGGGTAAGCTTTAAAATCTGATATTGATACATCTTCGGCGGGATTTCAATTTCATACTCCAGGATATCCTGATAGCGGAACTGCTGGATCTGCAGATAGCTGCGGATGTGGGATTCCTCCTCCTGTACCGTGATGTAATCGCGCCCCTTGCTTAACGTGGTGCGGAAAAAGTCCGACAAGGCCGTTACCATATTGACAACCTGCTCCGTCTGCTTTGCCTCCGCCAGCCATATAATCGCATCCAGCGTATTGTAGAGAAAATGCGGATTGATCTGCGCCTGCAGAAGTTTCTGCTCCGTAGCGCGCAGATTGAGCTGTTCCACACGGATATCCTCCACCAGTTCGCCGATGCGTTCTACCATCTGATTAAAACCGTCTCCAAGTTCCGCCAGCTCCTCGTCGCTGTCTGTTAACTGAGCGCGCACGGAAAAATCGCCGTGCCCCGCTTTCCTGGTGACGGTGCGCAGCTGCTGGAGGCCGCCCGTCAGACGGGCGATGATCTTTCTGCTAAGGAACAGCGCCCCGATAATGCTCAGCGCACAGATCAGTACGCTCATGCTCAGCGTACGGTTAACGTCCGCGCGGATCCCTTCCCGCAGCGTTTCCAGATTGGACGCCTCGTGATAAATATATTCCTGTACTTGTTCCTGGATCAGTTCCGTCAGGATGCGTATGTTCAGGTCCAGACGCTCCATATTGGTATCGTACATACCGCTTATCTGCGCGTCCGCCTCGATTTCCTCCACGCGCGCTTCCAGCGTGTCAAGGCTGGTAAGAATACGGCGGATCTGATTTCTGGAGTAATCGTTATCCGCATAATCCGCCAGTTCCCGGAATGACGCGCGCGCTTCCGTGATCAGCGTATGCGGAAGCTGCGTATCCACCAGTTCCGACGCGCGCTCCGAGTTGACCACGATGACATACATGGTATAATCCACCTGTTCTTTAAAATCGACGCTGTACTCGTTAGCGCGCGTGATGTTGTTTACGACGACATCGTAGCGCGCGGAAAAACGGTATACCGTAAACAGCAGATAAACCGTGATCAGCGCAAACGGCACAAAACAAACCGCCAGCAGCACATTGATTCGTTTGTTTAAAGAAGATTTTGCTTCCATTGTTTACTCTTTCCCGCGGTTTTTATACTCTTTGGGGCTGCAGCCCACCACTTTCTTAAAAATATAGCTGAAATAGTGAGAATCTTTATAGCCCACCTCGTAGCCGATCTCCGCTGTGCGCATATGAGAACACATCAGAAGTTCCTTCGCCTTTTCCAGACGGACCTGCGTCAGATATTCCACAAACGTCTGGCCCGTCTCCGCGCTGAAAATCGCGCTGAAATAGCTGGGGCTGATATTGACGCGGGACGCCACCGTATTAAGCGACATTTCCTCCCGCTGGTAGTTTTCGCGGATAAACCGGCGTGCTTCCTCCAGAACCGCGCCGTACTTTTTCATGGAATTCTGGTCGCGCAGCTTTATGGTTTCGGCAAAAAGATTCTCCATCTTCTTTTGCATCTCCGCCCCCGAGACCGCCCCGCCGACTATCTGGTTAATGTCGCGGCAGCTTTCCGGAAGCGCGCTCCCGTCTATTTTCAGGCTTTCCAGAAAATCGGCCGCGGAAAAGTACAGATCCATCATTACATACTGCCGGTACAGCAGCGACTGATAATTCTGTCCCCCGATATCCCGGAAATATTCCGCGGTAAAATTGTGCACTTCCTCCAGCGTGCCGCTGCGCAGAAATTTATCCACCAGCTCGCGCTCCGATTTCTTAGAGCGGATCTTACTGATATCAATTTTCTCCTGTTCGTAATTGTGCAGCTTTTCCACATCCTCCGGCCGTATAATACGGTTCGGTTCGCTAAAGAAGCGCCCCGCAAACGCCTTGCACGCTTCCTGATAAGAATTGCCGATATCGCCCAGGCGGTGCGCCACCGTACCCACGCCGCCGAAATATTCAATCGAAGCGTACGGTTTCGTCAGGCTGTCCAGTTCGTCGGCGCACTGGCGCAGGCGCTTTGCCGCTTCCGCGTCCGACTGCGCCTTAATCAAAAACACCCAGCCTTCCGGGCTGCGTTCAAAGGTAAGGACCTGCGCCCATCCCTGCGCCGTCTGCGAAATTTTTTCCGATACTTCCACAAAATCCCGCGAACCACCGGTCGATTCGCCGCCCTGGGTAACTTTAAACAAAAATACCAGATAAGCGGGCGCGGTAAAATCCATTCCCACCTTTTGTCCGCCCTCCAGCAGTTCCGCCGTGGAAAGCCGGTTTGCGATCAGCGCGTGCCAGAGTTTCTGCTGCTCCAGATGGATATTTTCTTCCATTTCTCTCTGGTAGCGCTCCAGCATCTGCTCCTGCTCCCGTTCTTTCTCGATCTGCTCTTTTACTTCTTTTACCGCTTCCAGAAGCTTCGCGGAGCTGACCGGTTTTAAGAGATAGCGCGTCACGCCGATATCAATTGCCTTTTTTGCGTAGTCAAATTCGTTGTAGCCGCTTAAAATCAAAATTTTGATCTGCGGAAATTCGTTCTTTACAATACGGCTCAGTTCCAGCCCATCCATAAACGGCATCTTAATATCCGTGATCAGAATATCCGGCTTTTCTTTCTTAATAAGCGGATAGGCCAGCTCTCCGTCGCTGGCCTCTCCTACAAATTCAAATCCTTCTTCCGTCCACGGAATGTTATTCTTGATCCCGTTTCGCATGACTACTTCGTCTTCCACCAAAAATACTTTTACCATGCTTTATTTACCCTGTCCGTAATATGCGTTTGCGCCGTGTTTCCTGTAGTAATGCTTATCCTGCAGCTCCTGCGGCGCCGGCTGTACCTGCGGGTTGATCATCTCGCAGCGAGCCGCCATCTTTGCCACTTCTTCCAAAACAACGGCATTGTGGACGGCCTCGTGTCCGTCTTTTCCCCAGGTAAACGGGCCGTGGTTTTTGCACAGCACCGCCGGCACTGCTTCATAATCCCTGTCCCGGAAGCGCTCCGCGATCAGAAGCCCCGTGTTTTTCTCGTATTCTTTGAGTTCTTCTTCCGTCAGGCAGCGCGCACAGGGCACTTCGCCGTAAATATAATCCGCGTGGGTCGTTCCGTAGCAGGG
>CANQJX010000148.1 GCA_947624335.1 uncultured Marvinbryantia sp. | reverse complement strand
TATCTGCCGTTAAAAGGCATCGCTTCCATGCACTGCTCCGCGAACACCGATATGGACGGCAAGAATACGGCGATCTTCTTCGGCCTTTCCGGAACCGGCAAGACGACGCTTTCCACCGATCCAAAGCGCCTTCTGATCGGCGACGATGAGCATGGCTGGGACGACAACGGCGTATTCAACTTTGAAGGCGGCTGCTATGCAAAGGTTATCAACCTTGATAAAGAATCAGAGCCGGATATCTACAACGCGATCAAGCGCAACGCGCTGCTTGAGAACGTAACGCTTGACGCGGACGGCAAGATTGATTTCAACGATAAGAGCGTAACGGAAAATACGCGCGTTTCTTACCCGATCGACCATATTGAAAAGATCGTCCGTCCGGTATCCGCGGCTCCGGCGGCAAAGAACGTGATCTTCCTGTCCGCTGACGCATTTGGCGTGCTTCCGCCGGTATCCGTACTGACGCCGGAACAGACGCAGTATTATTTCCTGTCAGGCTTTACGGCAAAGCTTGCCGGAACAGAACGCGGCATCACAGAGCCGACGCCGACCTTCTCCGCATGCTTCGGACAGGCGTTCTTAGAGCTGCATCCGACCAAATATGCAGAGGAGCTTGTAAAGAGAATGCAGCAGAGCGGCGCAAAGGCTTATCTGGTAAATACAGGCTGGAACGGCACCGGGAAACGTATTTCCATCCGCGATACGCGCGGCATCATTGACGCGATCTTAAATGGGGATATCTTAAACGCGCCGACAAAGAAGATCCCGTTCTTCAACTTTGAAGTTCCGACAGAGCTTCCGGGCGTAGACGCGAATATCCTCGACCCGCGCGACACCTATGCGGACGCGGCTGAGTGGGAAAACAAGGCGAAAGATCTTGCGCAGAGATTTATTAAGAACTTTGATAAATATACAAGCAACGATGCAGGAAAGGCGTTAATTTCCGCAGGTCCGCAGTTATAATAAAATCTACCGTTGAGTACAGCAAAGGTCTTCTATGTCATCATAGAGGGCCTTTGTTACCTTACAGGAAAACAGGTTTGCAATGAAAAGGATTACCCTTGCGCAGATGGAAAAAAACCGGCGCGCGGCGACATACGCGCAGCTGTGCCAATATGTCTGCGCACAAATAGAAGCCGGGCATTTAAAGCCGTTAAAGGCGTCCGGCCTGAACGGAAAAAAACCGGCGCTTTATAATGAATACTGGATCGTCGAGCCAGAGCCGGATTATGGCGTCTATGAAGAAGAGTTAAAATACCGCACCAGCCCGAAAATCTCGCTTGATTATTATATCAAACACCTTGCGCAGTATGAAGCGGACCGTATGTGGGTGCGGCGGTTCAATGATTATCTGGAAACGCATCCGTTTCCGCCGGAACAGGAGATCTCCCTGAATGAGCGCAGCTTTGAGATCTGGGGACGGGAAAAATTTTTGCGGCAGGAGCAGGGGAAGAAGATCTTAAAACGGTGCGGCGTCGGGACAGAGAGCCTGCGTGTATATGACACGTGTGAGCCGCTGGCTTATTACAGCCATCACAGGCGCACGCCGCAGAATATTTTGATCTTGGAAAATAAAGACACGTTTTACAGTATGCGCCGCTGTCTGATGGAGAAAGACAGCCCCATTTTCCATGTGCCGTTTGGCACGCTGGTCTACGGCGCGGGAAAGGGGATCCTGCGGTCTTTTCAGGATTATGCATTCTGCGTAGAGCCGTATATGCGGGAGGCAGGAAATAAAATATATTATTTTGGCGACCTCGATTATGAGGGCATTGCTATTTACGAACAGCTTTCCGAAGCTTTTTTAAAAGATAACGGGCAGCAGATCGCGCCGTTTCGGGAGGCGTATATCCGTATGCTGAAAAAGGCGGAGGAAAAAGAAAAACTGCCCGAGATGAAAGCGGGGCAGAACCGCGGGAAAATGGCGGGTTTTCTCTCGTATTTTGCGCCGGACGACGCAGACGCGATGGAACGGATTCTTGCGGACGGGCGCTATATCCCGCAGGAGATATTAAATATTTCAGATTTTGTTACATAAAAGATACAGAGGCAGGCGGCAACTATGCAGTATGAATTTCTCAAACAATTCCCAAGACGCATGAAAAATATCGGGCGCTATGCGACGCTTTTTACAAACAGCAGCCAGAAGACGACGTGGCGCCAGTACGGCTTCGCAACGGTAGATGAGCAGTTTAACATGATTTTTGCCGTTATGTTATATTTGATGGAGCAGTCGCTGCGTGAAGAGAGCTGTACGATGGACGATATCGGGGCATATATTGATACGGTCAACTCGGCGTATTTCCGGAAAGAAATGTCGTATGAGGACTGCAGGAAAATGGGCGATTTTATCGTAAACGTGATCCTTTCCAATGAGGGGAAGCCCATGTATTTTGAGGGCTTTGGCGCATGAACATCAGCTACGTGGCAAACCGGATCATCTATCTGGACGCCGAGGTAAAGCGGACGTCCTATTATCTGACAGACGACGGGTACAGCCTGCTGCTTGGCACGCTTGAAATTGAAAACAACATGAAGCTCACCGTCCATGAGATGATCTTTAAAATGCATCTGGAAAAACAGAGCTACGATAAGGCGGTCGATGAGATCAAAAATGTGTTTAACCTTCTGCGCATCCAGCTGCAGAAAATACAGGAAGCCATGGGCAAGATCCGCCGCAACGCGCTGAGTTATTCCGTCGCTGATTACAAGACGATCCTCGAAGAAAATATGGATACGATCCGCGAGACAAGGCAGAAATTCATGGAATACCGGGAGATGGTAAAGACGCGCGTAAAGGAGCTGGAGGAAGAAAATATCAATGTGCGCCGCCTGGACAAAAAAGAAGAGGAAAAGCTCGGACATCTGCGCGTGATCGAGCATTATTTAAACCGGTCAATCGACGAGCACCAGAAGATATTAAACAGCCATTTTGACTTAAAGACACTCTATACCAGAGAGCTGGAAGACCTCTCCAAAATGTCGCTGATCAAACGCTTTTCCCTGCGCAACGACCTGTATGACAAACTCCTTGCGCAGCCGGAGGGCCTTGCGCGGCTGGATTATTTTTTCCGTCCGCTGTTCGCGCAGGAGCCGGAAAAAATATATAACTTAAATAAAGCGCTGGAGCTGCAGCGGCCGATCCGCAGAAAAGCCGATGAGGATATTTCCGAGACGATCGACTTTGACGAGAAAAGCTGGCAGAAAGAACGGGAAGCGCAGCAGTTGAAAAAATTAAAAAAATACGAAAAAAGCCTCGGCATCCTGCTGGAAACGTTAATGCGCAGGCCGGAGCTCACGCTTGCGCAGCTGAAGGAAGAAGCCTTCCGTACGGAAGAAGAAAAAGAACGGCTTGTGCCGAATGTCGAGATTTTTAAAGAGATTATGGTCGAGCTTCTGCGCAGCCGGGAGATAGACATTCCCGCGCTGGAAAAGGAGCGCAGCGAGTATATCCAGGAGCCGTCGGGCGGCTTTCAGCTCAATGAAATGCTGCTGCAGTTACTGGAAGGTTACGAAAATGCGGGCGCAAAAAAGGTGCGGGGCATCCGCATTTACCGTATTGAAGACGATGTGACGGTCGTGTTTGAGCACGTGCCGGACGAGGCGGGGAATTACCGCAATATCCGCTGTTCTAATGTTTATTTTGGCATGACGTTTGCGGATGGCGCCGCGGCCGGACGGAACGCGCCGGATGAATTGGAATCCGATCAATAAAAGGCACAATTGGATAGTGATAGAAGGGAAAACGCAGCTATGTCATATGAGATCGAAGAAGTGCGGATCAGCCAGGAAATCTTTTATTATCTTTTAGAACGCCATGAACTGCATGAGGAAGAGGAAAACAGACTGTACAAAGCCTATGCGGAGGATGAGCAGATACAGAATCTGGTCAAGTCGCAGGGCGAGATCGCGCACAGCAGCATTGAGCGTTATGGGGACGTGATCTACCTGATTCCGCAGGAAGAAAATAATTTCCTCGGATTTTCCAAGGCGCAGCTAAAAAGCGCGCTCTGTAAATCCAACGGGACGGACAAAGATTATTACCTCGCGCAGTTTGTTATCCTGACGCTGCTCGTGGAGTTTTACGACGGGCAGGGGAGCAGCAGCAAATCGCGGGATTATATCCGCATGGGCGAGCTGCAGAACCGTATCAGCGACCACTTAAAAGAGGGCCTGCAGAACGCGGGCGGAGAGGACGGGGAGCGCGAAGGGCTCGCGTTTGCCAATATGCAGGAGGCATACGAGGCGCTCCGCTCAGATGAAAAGGGCTCGCGCGCAAAGACGACAAAAGAAGGCTTTTTGCACAACATCCTGAAATTTTTAGAAAAGCAGGGCCTGATCGAGTACGTGGAAGAAGACGAGATGATACAGACGACCAAAAAGCTGGATAATTTCATGGACTGGAATCTGCTGAACCAAAACAACTTTAACCGGATCAAACGTGTACTGGGGGTAGGGGAATGAGCAAGATCAATGCCGTACGGCTGATTAACTTAAATTATAATAATAACGCCATACGCATCAGCGATGAGACTTTCCGCATGAACGGCGAGAGCACGCTCCTTTCCCTGCGTAACGGCGGCGGAAAATCCGTCCTTGTCCAGATGATGATGGCGCCGTTTGTCCACAAGCGTTACCGCGACGCCAGGGAGCGTCCGTTTGAGAGTTATTTTACAACGGGCAAGCCGACGTTTATTCTTGTGGAATGGACGCT
>CANQJX010000147.1 GCA_947624335.1 uncultured Marvinbryantia sp. | reverse complement strand
GCCATGTCCGCACTTCTGCAAAAAAGAGAACTGCAGAAATACTATCTGTGCCTGGTTTTCGGAAAACTGGAAAAACCGGGAACATTGGAAGGATATCTGACAAAAGACGTCCGCGCCAATCAGTCCGCCGTCTTTACAGCCCCGCAAAAAAACGGATCGTCCTTGGCAAAGCGGCGCGCGTCCGCGCAGGAGAAACCCGTCTGCACAAAATACCGTCCGCTTTGGACAAATGGAAATGTCACGCTTCTGGAGGTGCAGTTGGTTACGGGCCGCACCCACCAGATCCGCGCGCATCTGTCTTCCATCGGCCATCCGGCGGTGGGCGATCCCAAGTACGGGCAGTATGCGCTGAATAAACCGTTTGCGCAGGCTTATGGGCTGAACCATCAGCTTTTACATGCGCACCGCATGGTGTTCCCGCAAACAGAAGGCGTCTTTGCCGGTCTGTCGGGGCGCATCTTTACGGCGCAGCTTCCGCCGGTCTTTATAACGATTTTAAAAGACATCGGCGCAGATTACGGAGGATAACAAATGGCAACATGGAATTCCAGAGGACTGCGGGGTTCGCTCTTAGAAGACCTGATCAACCGCTCCAATGAAGCGTACCTGGAAAAAGGTCTGGCGCTGATCCAGAAGATTCCCACCCCGATCACGCCGATTAAAATAGATAAAGAAAACCGCCATATCACGCTCGCTTATTTTGATCAGAAAAGTACGGTAGATTATATCGGCTGCGTGCAGGGCGTGCCCGTATGCTTCGACGCCAAAGAGTGTACGACGGACACCTTTTCCCTGCAAAATATTCACGCGCATCAGATGCGCTTTATGGAAGAGTTTGAAAAACAGGGCGGCATTTCTTTTCTGATTATCTATTACACCGGCAGAGACGAGATGTTTTATGTTCCCTTCACGGATGTAAAACGCTTCTGGGACCGTAAGGAAAACGGCGGGCGCAAAAGCTTCCGCTACGAGGAAATCAACCGGGACTTCCTTTTGCACAGGGGGCACGGCGTTCTGGTGCCTTATCTGGAGGGCCTGAAAAAAGATTTGATGGGCAGGGATTGACTTTTCGCACGCCTGTCCGTATAATAACGATGTTTCACCACGTTACCATCATAAAGTATCCGGAGAAGAAGATGAATAAAAGACTGTTACACACACCGGACGGTGTACGCGATATTTATAACGAAGAATGCGAGCGGAAATTAAAACTGCAGGAGGATCTGCGCACGGTTCTGAAGCTCTACGGCTGCCGCGATATCGAGACGCCGACCTTTGAGTTTTTCGATGTATTCAGCCGCGACGTAGGCACCACGCCTTCGCGCGAACTCTATAAATTTTTTGACAAAGAGGGAAATACGCTGGTTTTGCGTCCCGACATCACGCCGTCGATCGCGCGCGCGGTATCCCGCTATTTCGATAAAGAAAACGATGTGATCCGCCTTTGCTATGTCGGCAATACTTATATCAATCACTCGGATTATCAGGGACGTTTAAAAGAAACGACGCATCTTGGCGCAGAGATGATCGGGTTTTCCGGCGTACAGGCGGACGCCGAAATGATCGCTATGGCGGTGGACTGCCTGAAACGCACCGGGCTTACCGAATTTCAGATCAGCATCGGACAGGTCGAATACCTGAAAAGCATTCTTGGCGGGATTGTGCTTTCCGAAGAACAGGAGGCGGAGTTAAAAGATTCGATTTCCAACCGCAACCTGTTCGGCGTGGAAAGCCTGCTTTCTTCTTTGCAGGCGGATGAGGCGAGCGCAAAAGCTCTGTGCGAGCTTCCTTCCCTGTACGGCCCGGCAGACGTGCTGGACCGCGCTGAAAAATACGCCTGCAACGCAGGCGCAAAACAGGCGGTAGAGCGTCTGCGGGAACTGTATCGCCTGCTGGAATATTACGGCGCGGAACGCTATGTAAACTTTGACTTCAGCATGCTGAGCCGCTACAATTACTATACGGGCATTTTCTTCCGGGGGTATACTTACGGAACCGGCGACGCGGTGGTAAAAGGCGGCCGCTACGACCATCTGCTCGGACATTTCGGCAAAGACGCGCCTTCCGTCGGGTTTGTAGTGGTTGTGGATGAACTGTTATCCGCGCTGGAACGACAGGACGTTCGTTTCTTCGCGCAGGAAAGCCCGCAGGAAATACATTGCAAGGAGGATGCAAAAAGTGCGATCCGTCTTGCCAAACAACTGCGCGAAGAAGGAAAAGCGGTCATTCTGCGCTTTGAGGAGGAATAAATGAGATATCTGACATTTGCATTGACCAAGGGGCGTCTGGCGAAACAGACCATGGGCCTTCTGGAAAAGACCGGCATCTGCTGCGAGGAAATGAAAGATCCCGACACGCGGAAACTGATCTTTGTAAACGAGGATTATAAATTAAAATTCTTTCTGGCAAAAGGGCCGGACGTTCCGACATATGTAGAATACGGGGCGGCCGATATCGGCGTGGTCGGAAAAGATACCATCGACGAAGAAGGGCGCAAGCTCTATGAAGTGCTGGATCTGGGCTTCGGCAAATGCAAAATGTGCGTCTGCGGACCGGCGAAAGCCAGAGAATATCTTCTGCATCCACGGCAGATCCGCGTGGCAACCAAATATCCCCATATCGCCAAGGAGTACTTTTACAACAAAAAACATCAGACGGTAGAAATTATCAAGCTGAACGGCTCGATTGAACTTGCCCCGCTGGTGGGGCTCTCGGAAGTCATTGTGGATATCGTGGAAACCGGTTCCACCCTGCGGGAAAACGGACTGGAAGTGCTGGAGGAGATCTGCCCCCTGTCCGCGCGGGTAGTGGTAAACCGCGTGAGCATGCAGATGGAAAGCGAACGCATCACAAAAATTTTAAACGCCTTAAAAAAGGTTCTGTAATGAGGTGAGCATATGAGAATGGTAACCCTGACCGAAGAAACAAGAGAACATCTTCTGGAAAATCTGCTGAAAAGAAGTCCGCAAAGTTACGGGGCGTATGAGGAACGCGTGGCAAAAATCGTGGAAGATGTGCGTCTGCGCGGCGACGACGCCGTTTTTGAATATACGGAAAAGTTTGACAACGCCCGGATTTGCGCGGACAATATCCGCGTGACAGAAGCAGAGATCAAAGAAGCGTACCGTCTGGCGGATCCTGCCCTTATAGATGTGATCCGAAAAGCGCTTGTCAATATCCGCGCTTACCACGAAAAACAAAAAAAATACAGTTGGTTTGACAGCGAGAGCGGGATTCTGCTCGGTCAGAAAGTCACGCCGCTTTCCAGGGTCGGCGTTTATGTGCCCGGCGGGAAAGCAGTCTATCCGTCCTCCGTTTTGATGAACATTGTCCCCGCGAAAGTGGCAGGCGTGGAAAAAATCGTAATGACAACGCCCTGCAGCGCTGAAGGGAAGGTAAACCCCAACACGCTGGTCGCGGCGAAAGAAGCGGGCGCAGATGAAATCTATAAAGCGGGCGGCGCGCAGGCGATCGCCGCGCTTGCGTTCGGCACCCAAACCATCCCCAAAGTGGATAAGATCGTGGGACCCGGAAACATTTATGTCGCGCTGGCCAAAAAGGCGGTCTATGGATTTGTCAACATTGATTCCATCGCAGGGCCGAGCGAGATTCTGGTTCTTGCAGACGAAGGGGCAAACCCGCGCTATGTCGCCGCGGATCTTCTCTCGCAGGCGGAACATGACGAAATGGCGTCCGCCATTCTGATTACCGACAGCCGGAAGCTGGCGGAAGCGGTATCTCTGGAAGTGGATCGTTTTGTGGAAAAGCTTTCCAGAAAAGAAATCATCCGGGCGTCTCTGGATCAGTTTGGCTATATCCTGATCGCGGAAAATCTGAATGCGGCGATTGACGCCGCAAACGAGATCGCTTCAGAGCATCTGGAAATTATGACGGAAAATCCGTTCGACGTGATGACAAAGATTAAAAACGCCGGGGCAATCTTTCTCGGCCCATACAGCAGCGAACCCCTGGGGGATTATTTTGCCGGACCGAACCACATTCTTCCGACAAACGGCACGGCACGTTTTTTCTCGCCGTTAAGCGTAGACGACTTTGTCAAGAAATCCAGCATCGTATATTATTCCCGCGAAGCATTGGAAGCCGTGCATACGCAGATCGAAACGTTCGCAAAAGCGGAACAGCTTACGGCGCACGCCAATTCCATTCAGGTACGGTTTGAGTAGCAGAGCAGTAAAAAAGACCCGCGCAGCCGGCGCGGGCCTTTTTTGTTTCTGTACGTTTTATCCTGTATGTTTTATTCTGCCGCTTCCACAGCATCCATCAGAGCATTTTCCATATCGGCTGTGTCTACAATCTCAGCGGAAAGCGCTTCTTCCGGAATCGCGATTTCACTGACGTCGTCATAGGTCATGGTTGCGTCTATGGAGAAATCGTTGACCTGAATATTGATGTTCATGCCGCTGTCACTAAGCGTCTGCTCCAGAATCGGCTGGAGTATGCTGTTGATGTCGGAATCATTCATATCCATATGCATGCTTACCGCCGCTCCGCTCTCTTTGTCATAAGAGGAAGAGATGTTTGCAACCAGAGCGCCGATAATGGTTTCTGTTATTTCCATTACATCTTCGTCCACCGCCTGGCCCGATGCCTGCATGCTCTGTTCCATCAGCGGCATCAGATCGGAAAAGTTTAACTTGCCGGACACGTCATAGGTTTCTCCGCCGTCTGTTACCTGCCAGTCCAGATCCAGATCCGGGAACATC
>CANQJX010000146.1 GCA_947624335.1 uncultured Marvinbryantia sp. | reverse complement strand
CTTGCCGGCGTACCGGAAAGCGTGATTGAACGTGCCAAGGAACTGCTGCAGGAGCTTTCGGACGCGGATATTACCGAGAACGTGCAGGAAACAAAGGCGGAAAGCGTCAGAATCAGGCAGAAAAAGTATGATTCCGTTGATCTTGCGCAGATGTCTTTATTCGATACGGTAAGCGACGAGGACGTACTCAATGAACTAAAAGAAATCGAGATTTCCACGCTGACGCCGATTGAGGCTTTAAATGTTTTAAACCGCCTTCAGAGCAAACTGAAAAACCGCTGGTAATCTCGACGGTAGAAGAGGTAAAGTATGAGAGAAATCGCTGTTCTGGATCAGCAGACAATTGATAAGATCGCCGCGGGGGAAGTGATCGAGCGCCCCGCGTCGGTTGTGAAAGAATTGGTGGAAAACGCTATCGACGCGGGGGCAAACGCGGTTACTGTGGAAATCAGGGACGGCGGGATTTCTTTGATCCGTATTACGGATAACGGAGCGGGAATAGAAAAAGATCAGGTTCCGCTTGCTTTTTTGCGCCATGCCACCAGTAAGATCCGCAGGGTGGATGATCTGGCGGACGTTACTTCGCTTGGCTTTCGGGGCGAGGCGCTCTCCAGCATTGCCGCAGTCTGCCAGGTGGAGCTGATTACCAAAACGCAGCAGAGCTTAACCGGCGTGCGCTATTTGATCGAGGGCGGAAAAGAGAAGGGCATGGAGGAGATCGGCGCGCCGTCCGGGACGACGTTTCTGGCGCGCAATCTTTTTTTCAATACGCCGGCGCGCAAAAAGTTTTTGAAGACGGCGCAGACAGAAGCCGGATATGTGAGCGATATTGTGGAACGCATTGCCCTTTCGCACCCGGATATTTCTTTCAAATTTATTTCCAATAACCAGACGAAACTGCATACGTCCGGCAACGGCCGCATGCAGGATATGATCTACCATATTTACGGCAGGGACATTGCGGCGAACCTGATTGAGATAAACGGCGGTTCCGATACGGTATCCATCCGCGGCTTTATCGGAAAACCGGTTGTCTCGCGCGGGAACCGCAATTATGAAAATTATTTTGTAAACGGCAGATATATCCGCAGCCAGGTGATTTCCAGGGCGATAGAGGACGCCTATCATACGTTTGTGATGAAGCACCAGTACCCGTTTACCGTACTGCAGCTTACCGCGGACGGGAAACTGCTGGACATCAATGTGCATCCGACGAAAATGGAACTGCGCTTTGCCGACGGGGAAAAAATCTACCGGGATGTTTACGAGACGGTGCGAAGCGCCCTGTCCCGGCAGGAAATGATCGCGCAGGTCAGCATCGGGAACAGGGAAAAGCCTGTTTTGCCGCATCCCGCAAAGAAAATCCCCGAACCGTTTGAGACCGTGCGGAGGCAGACGCAGGAAGAAACGGTACAGCCCAAACCCGAACCCCCCGTCCGGCAGGAAACAGAATGGGAGACTACCGTCCGGGAACCGGCGGCGTACGAGGAAAAGAAGCCGCTGCAGATGGAATTGTTTGACAAACGGCTGCTCTCGCAGGAAAGCGTAAAAGAGCACCGGATCATCGGACAGGTATTTGACACATACTGGATCGTACAGTTTCAGGACAAATTGTTTATTATTGACCAGCACGCGGCGCATGAAAAAGTATTGTATGAGCGGATTATGAAATCCCTGCAGAACAGGGAATATACTTCGCAGAACATCGATCCGCCCGTCATTTTAACGCTCACCATGTCGGAAGCCGCGATTCTGCAAAAATACCGCGACCGCTTTGCGGCGGTTGGTTTTGAAATTGAGGAATTCGGCGGCAGCGAGTACGCTTTGCGCGCGGTGCCCGATAACCTGTTCGGACTTGCCGACAGGGAGCTTTTTCTGGAGATGCTGGACGCGCTTGCGGCGCAGGCGGATGTGCTCAAGGCGGATATGATTGATGAAAAGATCGCTTCGATGTCCTGCAAGGCGGCTGTAAAGGGAAATTCCAGATTGTCGACAGAAGAAATCCACGCCCTGATCCGGGAACTGCTGACCCTGGAAAACCCGTATCATTGTCCGCACGGCCGGCCGACCATTATTTCCATGTCCAAATACGAACTGGAACGAAAATTTAAAAGGATTGTGTAATATGGGGAAAAAACCTTTGTTGATTCTGACCGGTCCGACGGCGGTGGGGAAAACGGCGCTTTCGATCTCACTTGCAAAAGCGGTCGGCGGGGAGATTATTTCGGCGGATTCCATGCAGGTATACCGTGGAATGGATATCGGCTCCGCAAAAATTTCACACGCAGAAATGCAGGGAGTCCGTCATTACCTGATCGACGAGCTGGAGCCGGAGGAAGCGTTTCATGTCGTCCGTTTTCAGCAGATGGCAAAACGTGCGATGGAACAGATTTACGCCGCCGGAAACATTCCGATCCTGACAGGCGGAACCGGGTTTTATATTCAGGCGGTTCTCTACGATATTGATTTTACGGAAAACGACGGGGACGGCGCATATCGGCGGGAACTGGAGCGGCTTGCCGAAGAAAAGGGCGCGCAGTATCTGCACGCCATGCTGGCCGCCGCGGACGAAAAATCGGCGGCGCAGATCCACGCCCACAATGTAAAGCGTGTGATCCGCGCGCTTGAATATTACCGGAAAGCAGGGGAACCCATCAGCGTCCACAATGAGCGGGAGCGGCGAAAGGAATCGCCGTATCAGTTTGCTTATTTTGTGCTGAACGAGGACCGGAAAACGCTTTATGAACGCATAGACCGGCGCGTGGACGCGATGCTTGAAAACGGGCTGCTGCAGGAAGTGCGCGCGCTTAGGGAAAAAGGCTGCACACGCGATATGGTTTCCATGCAGGGGCTTGGATATAAGGAAATGCTGGATTATCTGGACGGCGCCTGCACTTATGAGGAGGCCGTGTACCGCTTAAAGAGAGACACGCGCCATTTTGCGAAACGCCAGATTACCTGGTTTAAGCGGGAGCGGGACGTAATCTGGCTGCAAAAGGAACAATTTGCGGGTACGGACGAAATACTTTCCTATATGCTGGAAATCCTCAGAAAAAAGGGAATCCGTACAGAAAAAAGAAATGAGGATGAAAAATGAAACCATTTTCAATGGAACAGATGTATCAGGAACTGGGGATCAGCGAGCAGATCCGCCGCTTTGGGGAAAAAGCGGAAGCGCAGTTACGGGAACGCTTTGAAGAAATCCAGAAAACCGCGGAGTATAACCAGCTAAAGGTTATTGCGGCTATGCAGAAATGCCGTGTCAGCGCGGAATGCTTTCAGACGGGAACAGGCTACGGTTATAACGACATCGGGCGCGATACGCTGGAAAGCGTGTACGCCCATGTCTTTCATACAGAGGCGGCGCTGGTGCGCGCGCAGATTACCTGCGGAACGCATGCGCTTGCGGTTGCGCTTGCCGGGAACCTGCGTCCGGGGGACGAGCTTTTATCCATTTCCGGAAAGCCGTACGATACGCTGGAAGAAGTAATCGGGATCCGTCCATCCGCCGGCTCGCTGGCGGAATATGGCGTTACCTACCGGCAGACAGATCTTCTGGAGGACGGCAATTTTGATTACGGGGGAATCCGCGCCGCAATCAACGAACGGACAAAGTTGGTGGAAATTCAGCGCTCGAAGGGATATCAGACCCGCCCGACGCTCTCCGTCGCCAAAATCGCGGAAGCGATTGCTTTTGTAAAGAAAATCCGTCCGGATATTCTGGTGCTTGTGGATAACTGCTACGGAGAATTTGTGGAGCGTGCAGAACCCAGCGATTTCGGCGCGGATATGACGGTCGGTTCCCTGATTAAGAATCCGGGCGGCGGCCTTGCGCCTGCCGGCGGTTATATTGTCGGAAGCAAAGAATGTATTGACCGCGCCGCTTATCGCTTAACCTCCCCCGGACTGGGCAGAGAGGTGGGAGCGTCGCTTGGCGTAAACCGCGATTTTTTCCAGGGACTGTTTCTTGCGCCGACGGTGGTTGCAGGGGCGTTAAAGGGAGCGATTTTCGCCGCCAGTCTTTATGGGCGGCTCGGCTTTGCCGTCGTGCCGGATGCGGAGGAATCGCGGCATGACATTATTCAGGCGGTGGAATTTGGAACGCCGGAAGGGCTGATTGCCTTTTGCAGAGGGATTCAGGCGGCGGCGCCGGTAGACAGTTATGTCGCGCCGGAACCGTGGGCGATGCCGGGATATGACAGCGACGTTATTATGGCGGCGGGCGCTTTTATTCAGGGATCTTCCATCGAACTGAGCGCCGACGGCCCTTTAAAGCCGCCGTACGCCGCTTATTTTCAGGGAGGACTTACCTGGGAACACGCAAAACTTGGGATTCTGCGGTCTCTGCAGAGCCTGGCGGATCAGGGGATTGTCCGCATGGAGGAATTATGCGAAGGGTAATTGTAGTCGGAGCGGGGGCTTCCGGGATGATGGCGGCGATCCGCGCAGCGCGTTCGGAAGCGGAGGTCACTATACTGGAAGGGACGGAGAAACCCGGAAAAAAACTTTTGCTTACCGGGAGCGGACGCTGTAATCTGACGAATTTGCGGCAAACTGCAAATTGCTACCGCGGCGCGGACAGGACGTTTACAGAGACGGTTCAACAAGCCTTTACAGTAGAAGATACGCTGCGGTTTTTTCATGGGATCGGCCTTTTAACCTGCGACCGGGACGGTTATGTTTATCCGCTCAGCACGCAGGCGTCTTCCGTTCTGGATGTTCTGCTTGCCGAACTGCGCCGCCAGAAGGTAAAACTCAAATGCCGCGAAAAAGCGGAGGAA
>CANQJX010000145.1 GCA_947624335.1 uncultured Marvinbryantia sp. | reverse complement strand
ACGGAATTTATAAAAACCGTTTGGGGAGTTGGGTACAAGGTTGAAAAGTAACTACAAAAAACTAAAGCGGACAATTCTTATCCGGACCGGTCTTGTGGCGGCGCTTACGCTGGTCGTGGGGTACGGGATTGTCCAGTTTTTCATTGACGGTATTTTTCAGGACGCGTTTACCAATCTGATGATGTGGATTTTTACGCGGCTGCATCTGGACTGGCACAAGGCGGATCAGTTGTACGGAAAAATTTTTATGGAAAATAAATACCTGTTCCTTGCAATCGGGTTTGTACTTTTGTTCCTGTTGTTTTATAATGTACTTATGAACCGGCTTCTGCATTATCTGGGAAACGTAGAGCATGCGATCGATAACGTGAGCGGCGACAGCGACGAGCCGATCGATCTCAAAGAAGAACTGCAGCCCATTGCGGATAAGCTGACGGATCTGAAACGGACGCTCAAAAAAAGAGAGCGCATCAGCATTGAGAGCGAACAGCGAAAAAACGATCTGGTGGTCTATCTTGCGCACGACCTGAAAACGCCGCTTACCTCTATCATTGCGTATCTGACCATGCTGGACAGCCAAAAGGATATGCCGCCGGAAGAACGGCAGAAATATACGCGCATCTCTCTGGAAAAGGCAACGCGTCTGGGCGAACTGATCAACGAATTTTTTGAGATTACCCGCTTTAATCTGCAGGATATTGTGCTGGAAAAGACAAAGCTGGATCTTTCCGTGATGCTGGAACAGCTTGCGGACGAAAGCTACGGCGTGCTGGCGGAAAAATATATGACCTGCAAGGTGGAAACAGACGAAAATCTGATTGTTTACGGCGATCCGGATAAATTGGCGCGGGTCTTTGACAATCTTCTGCGCAACGCGATTGCGTACAGTTATAAAGACACCCAGATCCGCATCCGTGCGCATGAAGGAAACGGGCAGATTATCATTACCTTTACAAACCAGGGACGCCAGATTCCGGAGCAGAAGTTAAAAGCGATTTTTGAAAAGTTTTACCGCGTGGACAATGCGAGAAGCAGCCAGACAGGCGGATCGGGGCTGGGGCTTTCGATCGCGCGCCGGATTGTGGAGCTGCACGGCGGGAAAATAGAAGCGGCGAGCAACCGCAGGGAAACTACCTTTACCGTATATCTTCCGACGTTTGCAAGCAGCAGCCGTCCCAAGAAAAAGGCGGTAAAAAGAAAAGAAATGATAGGAAAGGGGTAAGAGTATGGGAAGAAGAGACCGGGAACCGAAGAAAAAGAAGAAAGGCGGCATCGGAAGTTTTTTCAGCACGCTGGTGATTTTAGCGGCGCTGGGCGTATTTTGCTATGCGGGCTATCAATTATTTTTAATTTATATGGATTACAAAGTAGGGGTCGATGAATACGGCGCGCTGGAGGCGCTTGCCGGCGACGAAAAAACAAGCGAGGGCTTCGACGAAGAACAGATGGCGGAAAATGAGACGATGGGAGAAGACCAGTGGGGCGACGCCTACATTTCTGACAACGCAAGTTCGGCGCCGCTGGAAAAGATGGAGAATCCGATTAATTTTGAGGAACTGCGCGCGATTAACGAAGACGTGATCGGCTGGCTGGAAATGGAAGCCGTGGACATCAATTATCCGATTGCGCAGGGCGAGGATAATGATTTTTACCTGCATCGGACGTTTAGGAAGCAGGACAATTTTGCAGGCTCCATTTTCCTGGATTATCTGAACCGTCCGGATTTTTCTAACCGCAACAATATTGTGTACGGACACAATATGAAAAACTTATCCATGTTTGGCAAACTCAAACAGTACAAAGAGCAGGAAACGTTTGATAAAAGCCCTTATTTTTGGATTTACACGCCGACAAAGATTTATAAATATGAGATCTTTGCGGCGTCCGTAGTGGGTACATACAGCGACAGTTATAAAATTATCTTTTCGGATGTGAATGATTTCCAGACCTTCTTAGATCAGGCGGCCAAGCAGTCTGTGATCCAGACAAAGGCGAAAGTGGGATATGCGGATACGGTGGTGACGCTTTCGACCTGTACGGGAGATAACGCCACAAGATTTATCGTACAGGGCAAACGCGTGCGTACGTTCCAGGCGGTGCCCAAAGCGGGCGGCTACGACAGCATTGACGATCAGCCGGAGACGGAAGGATAGAAAGGGAGGCGCGAAATGCAGGATAAAACGGAAGTACTGCGCGACTGGATTGCAAACAGCGACAATGTGGTATTTTTTGGCGGGGCCGGCGTTTCCACCGAGAGCGGGATCCCGGATTTCCGCAGCGTGGACGGCCTGTACAATCAGGAATACGATTATCCGCCGGAGACGATCATCAGCCATACGTTTTTTATGAACCGGCCGGAGGAATTTTACCGCTTTTATAAAAAGAAAATGCTCTGCCCGTCTGCCAAACCCAATATGGCGCATAAGCGTCTCGCGGAATGGGAACCGGATCATGTACGGGCGGTTATTACGCAGAATATCGACGGGCTTCACCAGATGGCGGGCAGCCGCGAGGTGCTGGAACTGCACGGAAGCGTACACCGCAATTATTGCATGAAATGCCATAAATTTTATGATATGGAATATGTGCGTCTTGCGCAGGGCGTGCCGCGCTGCCAGTGCGGCGGCATGATCAAGCCGGATGTGGTGCTGTATGAGGAAGGGCTGGACAACCGCATTATGGAAAAGGCGATCCGCTATATTGCCAATGCCGACGTACTGATTATCGGCGGCACCTCTCTGGTGGTTTACCCGGCGGCGGGCCTGATTGATTATTTCCGCGGAAACAAACTGGCGGTTGTCAATAAGAGCGTAACTTCGCGCGACCGCAATGCCGATCTGGTGATCCAGGAGAGCATTGGGCAGCTGTTTGAAAAGATTGTGATTTGATGCAGAACCGGGAGAGACTATGGAACGTCTGAATTATGAAGTGGGCGATATTGTAAAACTGAAAAAGCCGCATCCCTGCGGAAGCCGCGAATGGGAAATTCTGCGCATCGGCGCGGATTTTCGCCTGAAGTGCGAAGGATGCGGGCATCAGATCATGGTTCCGCGCAGTCTGGTTGAAAAAAATACCAGAGAATTGCGGAAAAAAACTTGAAAAAACACGAACCGTATGCTAAAATATGGTTTCGTGATATATTTTATTCCTTGCTCTCAAACAGTGAAATGTAAAAAATTGAGGGCCAGAGTCCATAAGGAGGTGCAGAACACATGAACAAGTATGAATTAGCTGTTGTTGTCAACGCAAAGATTGAGGACGACGCGAGAACGGCTACCGTGGAAAAGGTAAAAGAATACATTGCCCGTTACAACGGAACCGTTACGAATGTGGACGACTGGGGCAAGAAAAAACTTGCTTACGAGATCCAGAAGATGAGCGAAGGCTATTACTACTTCATTCAGTTCGAGTCGGACGCGGAATGTCCGGTAGAGCTGGAAAAACACGTTCGTATCATGGAAAATGTTCTCAGATATTTGTGCGTTAGACAGGATGCATAAATAAAGAAGAGGAGATCAGAATGAACAAAGTAATTTTAATGGGACGCCTTACAAGAGACCCGGAAGTGCGTTATTCCGCCGGCGAAAACGGAACGGCTGTGGCAAGATATACACTGGCGGTAGACCGCAGGTTCCGCCGCGAGGGAAGCGATCAGACCGCGGATTTTATCGGCTGCGTTGCTTTTGGAAGGAGCGCGGAATTTGCGGAAAAGTATTTCCATCAGGGGTTAAAGGTTGTAGTGACCGGGCGTATCCAGACCGGCAGTTATACGAACAAAGACGGCGTCAGAGTATATACCACCGATGTTGTCGTGGAGGATCAGGAATTTGCGGAGAGCAAAAACGCGTCCGCGGCAAACTCCGGGAACAGCGGATATACGGCTCCGGAATCGGGCAGACCGGCTCCGAGCGCAGCATCCGGCGACGGCTTTATGAATATCCCGGACGGGATCGACGAGGAACTGCCGTTTAACTAAATTTGATAGGAGGTTACAGGATCATGGCTTATACAAAAGGTGATAAAGCAGATTCTCCGATGAAGAGAAGAGGCGGGCGCAGAAGAAAGAAAGTATGCGTTTTCTGCGGCAAAGAAAACAATGAAATTGATTACAAGGACGTTGCGAAATTAAAGAAATATGTTTCTGAGAGAGGAAAAATCCTTCCCAGAAGAATTACAGGAACCTGCGCAAAGCATCAGAGAGCGCTGACCGTAGCGATCAAGCGTGCAAGACATATCGCGCTGATGCCGTATGTGCAGGATTAAGAGAAAAGAAAAACGGGTTTTATAAAAGAGCGCTCAAGGGCGCTCTTTTTTTTCGGATTGTTAAGATTGGAACAGATCTTTTAAGATTTGCTCCGCGCTCATGTTCCGGTATCGGTCCGGGTCGGTCATAATGGCGTTGCCGGAAATATCCCAGCGCATCTGGCCGTAATCGTGCAGATAGCTGGTTCCCCTGGAGCAGTCCGGATATTTTTGATACCATTTCGGATAATATTTTTTCATATAGGAGGAGGCAAGCTTTACCGCCTTGCTGTTCTTTTTCCCGCTTTTGGAAGGCGTGCCGGAAAGCTGTACTCCGGGCGGGCTGGAGTGCAGAAGGACAACGCTGCCGTCGCTGCATTGGCCGACTGCGATCCATACATGTCCGGAAGAACTCATAATATCCCCGGCGCGGTAATTACGCACCCGGCTGGCGGGAGTGTAGCTTCCCCAACCGCGCGAAGCAAAGTTTTTTGCCATCTTGTCGGCCTTCATTACATAGCCGGTCTTTCCGTTTTTCGTATTGAGGATATTGTAGATGC
>CANQJX010000144.1 GCA_947624335.1 uncultured Marvinbryantia sp. | reverse complement strand
GAGATGAGGCCGCTTGGCATCCGTTCGGAGAATCTGGTAATCGACTTTGCCGTTGGCGATACGGTCAATGTAGTCGGCGGTATCTGGAAAGATACGGTGGGCGTTGTTCAGAGCATCAACGAGAGCAAACAGATCGTTACCATCAACGTAGAGTTATTTGGCCGCGAAACGCCGGTAGAAATAAGTTTCGCAGAAATTCAGAAAATGTAAGCCGTCCGCCGCATGGACGCGGATAGGCAGTGGGAGGGAAATCCCCCGACAATACCACAAGGAGGTGCCTTATTATGGCAAAAAAAGTAACAGGTTATATCAAATTACAGATTCCTGCTGGCAAAGCGACGCCGGCGCCGCCGGTAGGTCCGGCGCTGGGGCAGCATGGCGTCAACATCGTTCAGTTTACAAAGGAGTTTAACGCAAGAACAGCGGACAAGGGCGATCTGATCATCCCGGTTGTCATCACTGTATATGCGGACAGAAGCTTCAGCTTTATTACAAAAACTCCGCCGGCGGCAGTTCTGCTGAAAAAAGCGTGCAATATCAAGTCCGGTTCGGGCGTTCCCAACAAGACCAAGGTTGCAACCATCAGCAAGGACAAACTCCGCGAGATCGCAGAGATGAAGATGCCGGATTTAAACGCGGGCAGCGTTGAGGCGGCAATGAGCATGATCGCCGGTACGGCGCGCAGCATGGGTATTACCGTTGAAGAGTAAACATTACGATAGAAAGTGGGAGGGACATTCCCGCAAATACCACCAGGAGGTTATGTAATTATGAAAAGAGGGAAAAGATATCAGGACGCGGTAAAGAATTATGACCGTGCAAACCAGTACGATACCGCGGAGGCGATCAGCCTTGTAAAGAAAAACGCAGCAGCAAAGTTTGACGAGACAATCGAAGTTCATATCAGAACCGGCTGCGACGGCCGCCATGCGGACCAGCAGATACGCGGCGCTGTGGTACTTCCGCACGGAACCGGTAAAAAAGTACGCGTGCTTGTATTCGCGAAGAACGCCAAGGCCGACGAGGCGACGGCGGCAGGCGCGGAGTATGTGGGCGCGGAGGAACTGATCCCGAAGATCCAGAACGAAGGATGGCTGGATTTTGACGTTGTAGTAGCGACTCCCGATATGATGGGCGTAGTCGGACGCCTGGGCCGTGTCCTTGGTCCGAAGGGCCTGATGCCGAACCCGAAGGCGGGCACCGTTACCATGGACGTTGCGAAGGCGATTCAGGATATCAAAGCCGGTAAGATTGAATACAGATTGGATAAAACAAACATTATTCATGTGCCAATCGGGAAAGCTTCTTTTACAGAGGAGCAGTTAGGCGACAACTTCCAGACGCTGATAGACGCAATACAGAAAGCAAGGCCGGCGGCAGTCAAGGGTCAGTTTTTGAAGAGCATAACGCTGACTTCTACAATGGGACCCGGCGTAAAGCTGAATACGGCAAAATTTGTATAAATCTCGCTTTCTTTCCGGCACACATTCTTTTGTGTGCCGGTTTTTTCGTTAAATATTTAATTTTCAGACAAGCCCTTGACTAGTTTCCAATATATGTTACAATAAATATGTGCGACCACAATGTGGTGTCGCTTCACACCGGGTAAACACCGGTGTTTTTTGCGCGAGTGGGCAACTGCTCATAAAATACAGGGAAA
The DNA here is from genome assembly GCA_947624335.1 of uncultured Marvinbryantia sp. Classification (GTDB taxonomy): domain Bacteria; phylum Bacillota; class Clostridia; order Lachnospirales; family Lachnospiraceae; genus Marvinbryantia. The sequence goes on along the minus strand of CANQJX010000144.1, from coordinate 3,152 downwards.
TTAGGAGGAACTATTGATGGCAAAATGGGTTTACTTATTCAAAGAAGGAAACGCGGATATGCGGAACCTTCTTGGCGGTAAGGGCGCGAACCTGGCAGAAATGACAAACTTGGGGTTGCCGGTTCCGCAGGGTTTTACAATTACAACAGAAGCATGTACACAGTATTATGAGGATGGGCAGAAGATCAACGATGAGATCCAGGCGCAGATTATGGAATACATCGTTAAGATGGAAGAGATCACGGGGAAAAAATTTGGCGATAAAGAAAATCCGCTGCTTGTTTCCGTCCGTTCCGGCGCCCGCGCGTCCATGCCGGGTATGATGGATACCATTCTCAACCTTGGCCTGAATGAAGACGTAGTGGAAGTGCTCGCGCAGAAGTCGGGCAATCCGCGCTGGGCGTGGGACTGCTACCGCCGCTTTATCCAGATGTTTTCCGACGTGGTTATGGAAGTCGGAAAGAAATACTTTGAGGAGCTTATCGATCAGATGAAAGCCCGCAAAGGCGTAAAGCAGGATGTAGAGCTGACGGCGGAAGACTTAAAAGAACTGGCGAACCAGTTTAAGGCGGAATATAAGGCAAAACTGGGCGTAGATTTTCCGAACGATCCGAAAGAACAGTTGATGGCGGCGATCAAAGCGGTGTTCCGTTCCTGGGACAACCCGCGCGCAAACGTGTACCGCCGCGACAACGATATCCCGTATTCATGGGGAACGGCCGTGAACGTACAGATGATGGCGTTTGGCAACATGGGCGATACGTCCGGCACAGGCGTTGCGTTTACGCGTGACCCGGCGACCGGCGAGAAGCATCTGATGGGCGAATTTCTGATGAACGCGCAGGGCGAAGATGTGGTTGCCGGCGTGCGCACCCCGCAGAAGATCGATCAGTTAAAAGAAGTTATGCCGGAGGTTTATCAGCAGTTTACCGAGATCTGCGCTACGTTGGAAGACCATTACCGCGATATGCAGGATATGGAGTTTACCATTGAGGACCGCAAACTGTATATGCTCCAGACCAGAAACGGCAAGCGGACGGCGCAGGCGGCGCTGAAGATCGCATGCGATCTGGTGGACGAAGGAATGATTACCGAGCAGAAGGCGGTTGCGATGATCGATCCGAGAAATCTGGACACCCTGCTTCATCCGCAGTTCGACCAGGCCGCGTTAAAAGCGGCGACGCCGGTATCCAAAGCGCTGGGCGCGTCTCCGGGGGCCGCATGCGGAAAGATTGTATTTACGGCCGAGGATGCAAAAACCTGGGCTGCAAGAGGCGAAAAGGTCGTGCTGGTGCGTCTGGAAACCTCTCCGGAAGATATCGAGGGCATGAAGAGCGCGCAGGGTATTTTAACGGTGCGCGGCGGCATGACAAGCCATGCGGCGGTGGTAGCGCGCGGAATGGGTACCTGCTGTGTATCCGGCTGCGGCGACATCATCATGGATGAAGCGAATAAGAAGTTTACGCTTGCGGGCAAGGAATATCACGAGGGAGACGCGATTTCCATTGACGGTTCCACCGGAAACATTTACGACGGCATTATCCCGACCGTGGACGCTACGATAGCGGGCGAGTTCGGCCGGATCATGGGCTGGGCGGATAAATACCGCAAACTGAAAGTAAGAACCAATTCCGATACGCCGGCGGACGCAAAGAAAGCGAGAGAACTGGGCGCGGAGGGAATCGGCCTGTGCCGTACCGAGCATATGTTCTTTGAGGGCGACCGAATCGACGCATTCCGCGAAATGATCTGCGCGGACACCGTAGAAGAACGCGAAGCCGCGCTGGCGAAGATCCTTCCGGTACAGCAGAGTGATTTTAAAGCGCTGTTTGAGGCTCTGGAAGGGAATCCGGTTACGATCCGTTTCCTGGATCCGCCTCTGCATGAGTTTGTTCCCACAGAGGAGGAGGACATCCGGAAACTGGCGGATGCGCAGGGCAAGAGCGTAGAGCAGATCAAGGCGATCATCGACGCGCTGCACGAGTTCAATCCGATGCTGGGACACCGCGGATGCCGTCTGGCGGTGACTTATCCGGAAATTGCCGTGATGCAGACCAGAGCGGTTATCCGCGCTGCGATTGAAGTAAAAGCGGCTCATCCGGACTGGGATGTATGTCCGGAAATTATGATCCCGCTGATCGGCGATACCAAAGAGTTAAAATTCGTTAAAGATGTTGTCGTAAAAGTAGCCGACGAGGAGATCGCGGCGGCGGACAGCAAACTGAAATACGAAGTGGGCACGATGATCGAGATTCCGCGCGCGGCGCTGACGGCCGACGAGATTGCGAAACAGGCGGACTTCTTCTGCTTCGGAACCAACGACCTGACGCAGATGACCTACGGCTTCTCGCGCGACGACGCCGGCAAGTTCTTAGACGCTTATTATGATAAGAAGATCTTTGAGAACGATCCGTTTGCGAAACTGGATCAAACCGGAGTCGGCAAGCTGATGGAAATGGCGATCAAACTTGGCCGTGCGGCGAATCCCAACCTGCATATCGGTATCTGCGGCGAACATGGCGGCGATCCGGCTTCCGTGGAATTCTGCCACAAGCTGGGACTGGATTATGTATCCTGCTCCCCGTTCCGTGTTCCGATTGCAAGACTGGCGGCGGCGCAGGCAGCGATCAATAATAAATAATAAGTTTTTGAGGCCGGTACTGTTTGGCGAAATAGATGAATAGACGGCTTAAAATAAATAGAAAGCGGAGCTTTCCATTGGAATTTTGAGCGTCAGGGGGTTCACCCAAATGGAGGGTGAACCCCTTTTGTTGTGGATAAAACTGCGGAAACTCAAGTTACAGGCTGTTGACAAAAAATTATTAGAAAGCTGTGAATTTATGAAACGATCAAAAAGCGAACGTTTTTACGCATTATTTATTTTTTTTGTAATCATAGTATTTTTTTTGGCGATCTATGTATATTCAATTGTGACGGGAAATATCCTCGAAGATGTAGCAGTGGACAACATCAGGGAAGTTGCTGTGCATGACCGTAATACAATTACGATGTTTATTGAATATAACTGGAAAAACCAGCAGCGCATAGGCGAAAGACTGAAACGAAACAGTCAGAAACTTAAAACGGTAAGCCAAATAAACGAATATCTGGGACTTGAAGCGTATGAATCAACATTCGATAAAGTCTATCTG
>CANQJX010000143.1 GCA_947624335.1 uncultured Marvinbryantia sp. | reverse complement strand
GAACAATCCAGGCCGTTTGAGATCTGGTAGCGCGTAGTCTGATAGTTGTAGTTTTTCGTCTGCCGGTTGAAAAATTTTTTCCATGCGGGACTTACGCCGATGGTGCGCGCTTCCCTGCCCGCGCCGGTATCGGCTTTGTTCCATCCGCCGCCCCAGACGTACATCGTGGAACCCGCCGGCTGCAGGGCGGTCTGCAGGAATTTTTTCAGGGTAGAAGTACGCGTCTCTTTTAATACCCGTACTTTGATTACTTTGCTAAAAGAAGTGTATTTAATCCGGCCGCTTTTTTTCTGATAACCGCGCACACGGTAATAATAGGTTTTTCCGCGCTTGAGGGAGCGGAATGTGACCGAAGCGCCGCGCACGGTTTTGATAAGTTTGCGGTTTTTGCCGGAAGCGTTTGTTTTATAAATTTTGTAGCCGGTAAGAGAAGAACGGCGTTTCCAGCTTAAGGTGACGGAAGTGCCGCTGCGTTTTGCCGTAACGGCAGGCGCTTTTTTGGAAAAAGAAGCGGCCTGCGCGGACAGAGAGGAAAACAATAGTACAAACATCATAGAAACTAAAAGAAACGTTTTTTTCATCCTATGCGCCTCCCTGAAAAAGATGCGTTTGCAAAACCGCGCAAAGACAGCCTGTCTTAGCGGTTTATTTGCGCATATTTGCAAATTTGGTGTACTGGGGCAGCCAGGCAAGCTCGATGGTGCCGATCGCGCCGTTTCTCTGCTTCGCAAGGATAATCTCCGCCACGTTCGGCCTGGTGCTGTCTTTGTTATAGTAATCGTCGCGGTAAATAAACATTACCACGTCGGCGTCCTGCTCGATGCCGCCGGACTCACGCAGATCGGACAGCATCGGGCGGTGGTCCGGCCTTTGCTCCACGGCGCGCGAAAGCTGTGAAAGCGCCACGACCGGCACGTTTAATTCGCGGGCGATGGATTTTAGGGCGCGGGAAATATCGGAAATTTCCTGCTGCCTGGATTCGGCCCGTTTTCCGCCGGACATCAGCTGCAGATAATCGATGATGATGATTCCGAGATTATGTTCCACTTTATATTTGCGGCATTTGCTGCGCAGTTCCATAATAGAAATGCCGGGAGTATCGTCGATGATCAGATTGGACTGGCCGATCACGCCGGCGCCTTCGATCAGTTTGCCCCAGTCCTCGTCCGAAAGGTTTCCGGTGCGAAGCGCCTGGGAATCCACATGGGATTCCAGCGAAAACAGACGGTTGACAAGCTGCTCTTTCGACATTTCCAGGCTGAACATAGCGACGGTAATGTTCTTGCGAAACGCCATATGCTGCGCGATATTTAAAACAAGCGCCGTTTTTCCCATAGAAGGACGGGCGGCAATCAGAATCAGATCCGACGGCTGAAAACCGGCGGTCTTGTAGTCCAGATCAATAAAACCGGTAGGAAGGCCGGTTACGTTTCCGCTGTTTTTGGAAGCCAGTTCAATCCGCTCCAGCGCATCTACAACGATCTTCTGGATCGGCACAAAGTCGCCGGATGTATTTTGCTGGATAATATCAAAAATCTGTTTTTCAGTTTCCGCTAAAATATCTTCCGTGTTTTCTTTATCCGCATAACAGGTGTTGGTAATGTCTTCCGTTGTGCGGATCAGACGGCGCAAAAGCGCTTTTTCCCGCACGATCTGCGCGTAATGGCGCACATTGGCGGAGGTGTAGACAGAATTCAGGATATCCCGGGCGAATTCCAGGCCGGAGATCTCCGGAGGAACGTCTTTTTGCTGCAGACGATTCTGCAGGGTGATCAGATCAACCGCCTTGCCCTCGTTATACAATTCCAGCATGGCGTCAAAAAGGACGCCGTATTGCTTCTGGTAAAAATCATCGCTGGTTATGATTTCCGAAGCGGTCAGAATCGCTTCGTTGTCCATAATCATGGAACCGATCACAGACTGTTCTGCTTCGGGACTGTGCGGCATCACCCGCTTGATCAAAGATTCTTCCATCGTTGTTTTATCCTTTTATGTTTCTTTTACGCTTCTTTTACCGTTACTTTTAACTGGGCCGTTACCTGCGGGTGAAGCTTCACCGGCACGGCGGTGGTTCCGATGGTTTTAATCGGCGCGGCCAACTGGATTTTTTTCTTATCGATGTCAAGATTATGCTGCTCTTTTGCGGTGTCGGCAATTTCTTTGGAAGAGACGGAGCCGAAAGCCCGTCCCCCTTCGCCTACCTTAATGGCGATTACCACTTCTTTGGAGGCAATCTCTTTTGCCAGTATCTTAGCGGCCTCCAGTTGTTCCTTTGCCACTTTTTCCTGGTTTGCCTTCTGCAGCTTCAGATCGTTCAGGTTTCCCGCGGTCGCTTCCGCTCCCAGTTTTTTCGGGAACAGAAGATTACGGGCGTAACCGTCGCTCACATTTACAATATCGCCTTTTTTGCCGAGAGATTTTACATCCTGCAATAAAATAACTTTCATACTTAAATAGCTCCTTCGTCTGTCATAATTTGGATCACTTCTTTTAACTGTTCTTTTGCTTCTTCCAAAGAAACGTCCTTTAGCTGCGCGCCGGCAATGTTCAGATGTCCGCCTCCGCCCAGCCGTTCCATGATGATCTGCACATTCACTTCATCGATCGAGCGGGCGCTGATATAGATTTGATCATTGTAATCGGTCAGTACAAAAGACGCCTTTACGCCGGTAATATTCAGCAGTTCGTTTGCCGCCTGCGCGCATACCGTCGTGGGGCTGTCCAGATCGCCGTGGGGAAGAATGCTCACCGCGTAATTATCCAGGAACAGTTCCGCGTGCCGGACAGCTTCCGCTCTTGCTTTGTAAGACGGCATATCGTTGCGCATCATCTTGCGGACCCGGCTGACGTCCGCCCCGCAGCGCCGCAGATAAGCGGCGGCTTCAAATGTACGGACGCCGGTTTTTGCTACAAAATTATTGGTGTCCACAATGATTCCGGCATAGACGCAGTCCGCTTCGATGGCGGTAAGCTTGACGCCGTCCCCAAAATACTGCAGGATCTCCGCAACCATTTCACAGGCGGAGGAAGCGTAAGGCTCGATATAGGAAAGCGTCGCGTTGGCAATTACGTCGCTGCTCTGACGGTGATGGTCGAGAACCGCAATGGTTTTTGACTTGGTTAATAACTCCGGGTATTCCGTATTGCCCGGACGGTTGGTATCCACCACCACAACCACGGTATCTGTATCCGCAAGCTCATCGGCGTCGCGGTGGTTGATAAACATATCTTCCTCATAATCTTTGTTGCCGCGGAACATATTCAGGTACGGGCGGATGGAGGAACTGTTTTCGTCGATCAGGATGTAGGCGCGTTTCCCCAGAACCCGGGCGGCGCGGTAAATGCCGATTGCGGCGCCGAAGGTGTCAATATCGGTGATTTTGTGCCCCATGATAATCACATCGTCGCGGGCGCTGATAAATTCGCGCAGCGCCTGCGCCTTTACGCGCGCTTTCACATGCGTGCTGCGTTCTTTCTGCTGGGACTTCCCTCCGTAATAGGAGATGGCGTTCCCGTCTTTTACCACCGCCTGATCGCCGCCGCGCCCCAGGGCAAGCTCGATCGCGGCGTGCGCAAATTCATAGGTCTGCGTGTAGCTTACGCCGTTTACGCCCACGCCGATGCTCAGCGTCAGCTTCATATCGTTTCCGATATTTACGGTTTTGATATCCTCCAGCAGGGAAAAGCGGTTGGCTTCCAGCACTTCCAGATATTTTTGCTTGATGATGATAAAATACTTGTCTTTATCCAGCTTCTTCATGATGCCGTGGTAATTGCCGATAAATTTGTCAATCTTTCGGTCTACCAGCGCCAGCAGAAGGGAACGGCGCACGTCGTCCGTGCTGTCCAGCACTTCGTCGTAGTTGTCAATATAGATCAGGCCGGCGACTAAGCGCTGCTCCTCATTTGCGCGCAGAACTTTGCGCAGCTCGGTATCGTCAAAAATATAGAGGGCGTACAAATAACTCTGCCCGTCCGGAATCGAGATCAGATTTGCGGAAGTATCCCATCCGTCAATGCAGATGCGCTGAATCTCCGCGTGGTAGCTGTGCTCGTTCATAAGGAAAGAAAAGCCGGCCGGTTCCGGACCTGCGGGAAGCTTTTCCGACGGGATCTCCGGGATCAGGTTGGTAATGCTTTTGTGATAGCGGTTCCCTTTTTCCAGGAGCGCCCGCATTCTCTGATTCATCCAGATTACTTTGCCGTCGATATCTAACAGGCCGTAAGGAACGGAAAATTCGTCCAGCAGATGCTTCTGTATCTGCCCGTACTGCGAGGCGAAAGATACCAGATCGATCATCACGCGCGACTTTGCCGTAAAATACAGCGCGGAAAAAAAGATCAGATAAAAGGCTGTAAAACAGCACGCGATCGCGCCCGCCCGTAAGTTTGTCAGACAGATTGCCGCGGTCATAACAATCAGCGGCAAAGACAGAAGAACAGGCCACTGCAGGTACAGTTTTAGTCTGCCGGTGTATCTTATTTTTGTTTTTTTCATAAAAACTCCTTATCTGCTCTCCCAATCAAAAGAGAGTACTTAAAGTATAGCATAATTTTTGCAAAGTGAAAAGAAAATTCTATTGCCCGCGGTAGTAGCGTTTCAGATACTTTTCAACCACCGGAAACGGAGCGGGACCGATGCGCAGAATCTGCGCGTGAAAATCCGTCAGGTTAAATTTCTGCGGCCACTTTTTTTCACAATAACTGCGCAGGTCGGCAAAGGTAAGATAACCCAGATCGTATTTCAGATAATTGGCGGGCGATTCCAGAATCGCGTCGTAAAGAGCGTCGACGTTGTCCGCGGCGAATCCCAGATTGTTTAAAAACGCG
>CANQJX010000142.1 GCA_947624335.1 uncultured Marvinbryantia sp. | reverse complement strand
GAAGAATTTGTAAAGACGTTGCATACGCTGCCAAAAATCTGCCCGCATTTTCATCTTTCCCTGCAAAGCGGCAGCGACGCCGTGCTGCGGCGCATGAATCGCCATTATACCGCCGGGGAATACTATGAAAAATGCGAACTTCTGAGAGCATATTTTACGCATCCGGCAATCACTACGGACGTGATCACAGGCTTTCCGGGAGAGACCGAAGAAGAGTTTGAAGAGACGGTACGCTTTCTGAAAAAAGTAAAGTTTTACGAAACCCATATTTTCCCATACTCCAAAAGAAAGGGAACGCGCGCGGCGCAGATGCCGCAGCAGATACCGGAAAAGGTAAAGCATGCGCGCAGCCTTTTGCTGCAGGGACTGGATGCGGTTCATCGCAAAGAGTATGAGGCATATTATAAGGGAAAGAAAGTGGAAGTGCTCTTTGAGGAGAAAGTGATGCGGGACGGGCAGACCTGTTATACGGGACACACGCGGGAATATTTGACGGTCACGGTTCCGTCCGAACAGGATTTGACGAATAAAATTTGTGATTGTATTTTATAGGACTCTGATGTAAAATAAAGCAAAAGAAGCTATTTAAGGACGTGAAGAAATGGGTAAGATCAGTAATACACAGTATTTTCGCATGAATCTGGACAGCGAGGTAAGGGTAAAGGATATTCTGGATCAGGTTTATAACGCAATGGTGGAGAAAGGTTATAATCCGGTAAATCAGATCGTAGGCTATATTATGTCGGGAGACCCGACCTATATCACCAGTCATAAAAACGCCAGAAGCATGATTATGAAAGTAGAACGGGACGAGCTGGTGGAAGAATTATTGCGAGAGTATATCAAAAACCGGTCATGACGGGCAAAAGAAAAATGGGGCTGGACTTTGGTTCGAAAACGGTGGGGGTTGCCGTCAGCGACGAACTGGGTCTTACCGCGCAGGGAATAGAGATCATAAGAAGAACGTCTGAAAATAAGCTTCGCCGGACATGCGCCAGAATCGAGGCGCTGATCGAAGAGTACCATGTGGAAGAGATCGTGCTGGGATTTCCCAAGAATATGAATAATACGATAGGGGAGCGCGCAAAAAAAACGCTTGCGTTTCAGGAAATGCTTGCGCGCAGGACGCTGCTGCCGGTCGTCCTGTGGGACGAGCGGCTGACAACCGTGGAGGCGAACCGTACGCTGATCGAGGCAAACGTGCGGCGCGAAGACCGAAAAAACTATGTGGATAAACTTGCCGCTGTGTATATTTTGCAGGGCTATCTGGATTCTCTGGCGAGAAAAAATAAGGACATAACAAATCTGGAGTAAATCAGAAAATGGAAAAAATCAGATTTCAATTTGCAGATTCGGAAGATTCTGCGGAATTTTTTGTGCTGGAACAGACAAGAATCAACGGCGCAAATTATATACTGGTTACCGATTCCGAGGAAGACGGCGCGGAAGCGTTAATTTTGAAAGATTTGTCGGAAGACGGCGAGCAGGAAGCATTGTATGAGATCGTAGAAGAAGAAAATGAATTGGAGGCAATTTCGAAGGTCTTCAGCGAGATGCTGGAAGATATCGACTTGACTCTCTAGGCAGAAAGGAGATTTTTTTTGAAAAACGTAAACAATTCCAAATTGAGGATCATCCCGCTCGGCGGCCTGGAGCAGATCGGGATGAATATTACTGCCTTCGAATTTGAGGACAGTATTATTGTGGTGGACTGCGGCCTTTCTTTCCCGGAAGACGATATGCTGGGAATCGACCTTGTGATTCCCGACATTACCTATCTGAAAGACCATGTGGAGAAGGTAAAAGGCTTTGTGATCACCCACGGGCACGAGGACCATATCGGGGCGCTGCCTTATGTTATGAAGGAACTGAACGTGCCGATTTATGCGACGAAACTGACGATGGGTATTATTGAAAACAAATTTGCGGAGCATAATCTTTTAAAAACCACGAAGAGAAAAGTAGTCAGACACGGGCAGTCGATCAATCTGGGAAAATTCCGTATTGAATTTATTAAAACGAATCACAGTATCGCGGACGCGGCGGCGCTCGCCATATATTCTCCGGCCGGGATCGTAGTGCATACCGGAGATTTTAAAGTGGATTATACGCCGGTGTTCGGCGACGCCATCGACCTGCAGCGTTTTGCGGAGATCGGGAAAAAAGGCGTTATGGCGCTGATGTGCGACAGCACCAATGCCGAGCGGCCGGGCTTTACCATGTCGGAACGCACGGTCGGGAAAACGTTTGACAATATTTTTGCGGAGCATCGCAATACCCGCATTATCATCGCGACATTCGCATCCAACGTGGACCGCGTACAGCAGATTATCAATTCCGCTTACAAATACGGCAGGAAAGTTGTGGTAGAAGGCAGGAGTATGGTGAGCATCATTTCCACTGCCGCGGAACTTGGTTATCTGAATATCCCGGATTATACCCTGATTGATATTGAACAGATGAAGAATTATCCGGACGAGCAGATGGTACTGATCACAACCGGAAGCCAGGGAGAGTCGATGGCGGCGCTTTCGCGCATGGCGTCTGACATGCACCGCAAGGTATCGATTAAACCCGGAGATACGGTGATCTTCAGCTCCAATCCGATTCCGGGAAATGAAAAGGCCGTCTCGAAAGTGATCAATGAGCTTTCCGCAAAAGGCGCGGATGTTATTTTTCAGGACGCGCATGTATCCGGACATGCCTGCCAGGAGGAAATCAAGCTGATCTATTCGCTGGTTCATCCCAAGTATGCGATTCCCGTACACGGAGAATACCGCCATCTGAAGGCGCAGGCGCAGCTTGCACAGAATCTTGGGATTTCCAGGGAAAATATATTTATTTTAAAGAGCGGCGACGTGCTGGAACTGGACGAGACGCATGCGGCGGTAAAAGAACAGGTGCAGACCGGCGCGATTCTGGTGGACGGCCTTGGCGTGGGGGACGTTGGCAACATTGTACTGCGGGACCGCCAGCATTTATCGCAGGATGGAATCGTAATCGTTGTGCTGACGCTGGAACGCTTCAGCAATCAGGTGCTTTCCGGACCGGACATCGTATCGCGGGGATTTGTGTATGTGCGCGAGTCGGAAGACCTTTTAGAAGAAGCGCGCCATGTGGTGGAAGAGGCGCTGGAGTACTGCGAGACAAAGCATATTTCGGACTGGGGTAAAATCAAAACGGTTATCCGGGATGAATTAAATGACTTTATCTGGAAAAAGACAAAACGCAGTCCAATGATTCTTCCGATCATTATGGAAGTGTAAGGAGAAAGCATGCAGGATAATGTAGATATTTATACCAAAGCTCTGATACGCGTAATACAGGACAGCCGGGAATACCGGGATTTTTGCGCGGCGAAGCGCAAACTGGATAAGATGCCGGAACTGAAAAAACAGATTCACGAATACCGCATGCAGACTTACCGTCTGCAGAATTTCAGCGACGAGGAATCGCTTTACGACAATGTGCAGGAGTTTAATACACAATATGCCCAGTTTCGGAAAAATCCGCTGGTAAACGCTTACTTAAGCAGCGAACTGGCCGTGTGCAGGATGATACAGAAAATATCGGCAAACATTGTGGACGCGGTAGATCTGGAACTGGATGAAGTGGTAAGGGGACTCCGTTCCTGAAACGGGAGGTACTTATGCGGACCAAAAAAATTCTGGCGTCGATCCTGCTGGGTTTGCTCAAACTAGCTCTGGCGGCGGTAATTGCCGTCGGTGTGTACCGGATCGGAGAATATGCCTATCATTTTGGACACAGCGTTTATGCCGATACGGCGGTTTCGGATCCGCCCGGAATGGATGTGGCGGTTGTGATACCGGAAGGCAGTTCTGTCGCGCAGGTGGCGGCGCTGCTGGAAGCAAAGGGACTGATACAGGACGATAAGGTTTTTATCGTCCAGGAGAGGCTGTCAAAATACCATGGGCAGATGAAGGCCGGCAATTATGTGCTGAATACATCCGAACGGGCTTCGCAGATGCTGGCGCTCTTAAGCGGACAGGAGCCGGCTTTGCCAGAGAAAGAGGAAGAAGAATGATCGTATCGGAAAGGATTGTAACCTATATCAACTCTTTGGACAGCGGGAACGGCGCTTTTCTCGATACGCTGGAGCAGCAGGCAAAGCGGGAGCAGATCCCTGTCATCCGACATGAGATGCAGAGTTTTTTGAAAGTGCTGCTGCAGATTAAAAAGCCGTCGCGCATTCTGGAGGTAGGAACCGCGGTCGGCTTTTCCGCAATTTTGATGTGCCGGAATTCAAACGCGCAGATTACCACAATTGAAAACTACGAAAAACGGATTCGGGAGGCAAAGGAAAACTTTGCGCGCGCGGGCGTACAGGAGCGCGTCCGCTTGCTGGAAGGCGACGCGGCCGTCGTTTTAAAAGAACTGACCGGCTCTTTCGACTTTATTTTTATGGATGCCGCAAAAGGGCAGTATCTTGCTTTTTTGCCGGACGTACTGCGGCTTCTGGATGCGGGCGGAATTTTGCTGTCGGATAATGTCCTTCAGGAAGGCGATCTCACGGAATCGCATTTTGCGGTAGAGAGAAGAAACCGCACCATTTATAAAAGAATGCGGGAATATCTGTACGAACTGAAACACAACGACTCTCTTACGACGTCTATCATACCGATTGGAGACGGAGCGGCGCTGAGCGTCAAGTCAACGTCGGGCGGACGGAAGGAGGACGCATGAAAAGACCGGAATTGCTGGTTCCCGCAAGCAGCCTGGAAGTGCTGAAAACGGCGGTGATATTTGGGGCGGACGCCGTCTATATCGGCGGGGAAGCATATGGACTGCGCGCAAAGGCCAAAAATTTTTCCATGGAAGAAATGGACGCGGGGA
>CANQJX010000141.1 GCA_947624335.1 uncultured Marvinbryantia sp. | reverse complement strand
AAGGGCAAAAAGGTATTAGGCGGCCGCGCCGGCGGAATGCCGGAAATGGTCTTTGAGTATATTCTGAAGCAACAGGGAATCGATCCCTCATCCGACCTGAGTATCGACCAGAGCATTGATTTTGGTTCTACCGCAGCCGCTTTTTCCGGCGGTCAGGGCGAATTTACCGTAGAATTTGAACCCTCCGCAACCGCATTGGAAAAAGAAGGCGTCGGGTATGTTGTTGCATCCCTCGGCGTTGATTCCGGCTATGTGCCTTATACCTCCTACAGCGCAAAAATGAGTTATATCGAAGAACACCCGGATCTTATCGCCGGCTTTACAAAAGCGCTTCAGCGCGGGATGGACTATGTAAACAGCCATACGCCGGCGCAGATCGCGGAAGTGATCGCCCCGCAGTTCCCGGACAGCGATTTGGAAACCATTACAACCATTGTAAGCCGTTACGCCGAACAGGATACCTGGAAAGAAAATCTTATTTTTGAGCAGGAAAGCTTTGATTTGCTGCAGGATATCCTGGAAAGCGCCGGAGAACTTTCCGCCCGCGCACCGTATGAAGATCTGGTAACAACAGAATTTGCAGAAAAAGCGGCCGCAAAATAACCCCATAAAAATACACGGACAAAAAAACGCCGGCGGCATGGCTGCGGAAAACCTTCCCAAACCTGCCGCCGGTATTTTCTTTTTCCGGTTCAGCTTTCCTCATCTTTCAGTTTAATCCGCCGCGATACGCTCAGCGCCAGCGTCATTTCCATCATCAAAAACAGGATCGCCGTACCGCCGTAGCTGACAAACGGAAGCGTAATCCCCGTTGTGGGAATGGCATTGGTGACAACCGCGATGTTTAGCACCACCTGCAGCGCGATATGTACAAACACACCCGACGCGATCAAAGAGCCAAGCAAATCCGGCGCATTCTGCGCGATAAACAGCAGTCTGTACAGCAAAAATACAAACAGCACCGTCAGCACAATTACGCCAAAAATCCCCAGCTCCTCGCAAATAATGGTAAGAATCATATCATTCTGCGCTTCCGGCACATACCCCAGCTTTTGCAGGCTGTTTCCAAGCCCCTTGCCAAACATACCGCCGGAGCCGATCGCATATAACCCCTGCATGATCTGATACCCGCCCAGGCTTTCGTTTGCTTCCGGGTTCAGCCATGTAATGATACGGCGCAGGCGGAAATTTTCGCTTCCGCTTAACGTCTGCGCATACATGATAACGCCCGCAGCCAGCGCCGCTACTCCCGCTCCCCCGATCAAAAACGGCATTTTTTTCGGAAAAACAATAAACAGAAGCCCTACCGTAATCCCGGCAATGATGATCGCCGTACTCAGGTTTTGCGTAAAAACAAGCGTCAGCAGAGACGTAAACGCACCGCAGCCCAATATCATCCAAAACGCTTTCCACGTTTTGATATTTTTTCCCATCTTACTGATCATCACCGATAAAAACAAAATCACGGCAAGCTTTGCAAACTCCGCGGGCTGAAACGAAAGAGGCCCAATATAAATCCAGCGTTTCGCGCCATATATTTCCGCTCCGATAAATCGCGTCATAATCAGGAGAATATTGGAAACCACATAAAGCAGTCCCGCAAATTTGGCATAAATATGGTAATCGATTCTGGAAAACAAAATCATCGCCACAAAGCAGCCGCCGCTGATGAGCGCCTGCCTGGTAAAGTAATGCATGTCGTCGCCAAAATCAATCTGTGCGGAATAGGAACTGATACTGTACAGCATAACCAGTCCAAAACAGATCAGCAGTACAATACAGGCAAGCAAATTATAATCATAATAATAAAAAGTTTGTCCATTCGGCGCTTTCGCGCCCTTTCTCTTTTTCCCTGCCATCGGGTTCTCCTTATGTCAACTTGCTTTCTCAATTTTACCACAAACCCTCCCGATATACAATCTTAAATTTCGTATGCGCGATACACCTTTTTCCCGGCCGTTCATAAACTGATAAGGACAAAAGAAAGGATTCCACTGGCTTTTGATATTTTCCCCGGAAATCAAAATGAGCAGACTACGCTATGGCCTTTGGAAACTTGGGAAAACAATCTTATGTTTTTACCCATTCTTTAAAAAAACGAGCTGGACATGGAACGCATAGAGGAAGAATCCAGATATGACGGTTTCTACGCCGTTGTGACAAATCTTGAAGGGGATGTAGACCAGATCCTGAAGATCAACAGACGCAGATGGGAGATTGAAGAAAATTTCTTGACCTGTTTATATCAGCCTGCTAGGGTATCGTCTTTTGGAAAAAGAACTCAAGTGTCAAAAATGAGATTTTAATATGTTTCCAGGCAGTTGTCAAGCATATATATCAGGTTTTCCATTGTTTTATGCGGGATTTTCCGTCACTTTATCCGGTTTTCCCCTCATACGCGCAAATCTCCTCTCTCCAAGGATCTGCAGGATGAGCGGAAGCAGGCAGAACAGCGCGTACGCCGCATAAAATACAGCAGACAGAGGCGTCATCCGGTTCATAATAATCTGCGGATTGTACAGGATCGTCGTCTGATCGAGCAGCACGCCCGCCAGAATGACTGTCAGGCAGCTAAAAAGCACGATCACCAGGCAGCGGTCACGATAGTCGAAACGGTAGATGGAAAACGCTGTCCGGCCGCGCAGGGTATAGCCCCGGCACTTCATGGAACAGGAAGTCTCCACCAAATGCTCCATCGTCCAGGTAATTAAAATAGAGAGGATCCGTACACGGTTCCTCAGGCGCGCGAACAGACCGCCCTGGCTGCTTCCCCTGCCGATCGCCTGGCGCGCTGTATTGATCCCGGCGGCGCGCCCCCGGATATGCGGCGCCATGCGCAGAATAATAGCCAGAAACAGCGACAGCCTTGGAGAAACTTTCCCAAACAGATATACCACTTTATCGCTGGTAATGACCGCATGCACGCAGGAAAACCACATCAAAACGCCGCTCCATGTAACTCCCAGCACAAGCCCCCACACGATCGACTCCATCGTAATCTGATTGCCGATAAAATTCACCGCCAGGTTCGTAATCCCAAAATGATGATAGCCGGCGTAATACGCCGCAAACAGGCAGGCACAGGGAATCAGGCAAACGTCAAAAAGCAGTCCCTTTCTCCCGTTCAGCTTCACAGAACAGACAAACGCGCACACATAAGAAACACACAGAAAGACGGGATGGGTAAAGCGCAGGGTCATCACAATCACTGCGGTAAAATAGATAAAATTGATCGCCGGATGATACGAATCAAACCGCATCTGCTATGCCTCCATCATACCATACTTTGTCTTAATCCGGTCCAGCTTTTCAAACATTGCATTGGACACCAGCAGCAATGTGACCGCCGTCGCCGCCGCATGGATGAGATTGACCGGCACGCCTGAGAAATAGACCGCTGCCGCAGATTCCGGCGTGACTTCCGCCGCCAGCACCATCAGAGAACCGGTATCCAGGATCGGTCCTACGATAAGCAGTACGCAGAGCGCCCCGGCAACGGCGAGCGGCACGGGCTTTCTTTTCAGCATCCCAAGCCGGTACAAAAAACCCATCAAAAATCCTCCCACACCGAACGCAAGCATCTGCCAGGGGGTCAGCGGACCCTGTCCGAACAGGAAATTGGATACAAATCCGGAGATCACTCCCGCCATGAAGCCGGTCTCCGGACCGAAAGCAATTCCTGTGATCATCACGATCGCCATCATCGGTTTAAAATGCGGGATCCAGATAAACAGTGCGCGCGAAAACACAGCGATCGCGCACATCACCGCCAGGATCACCAGCTCGCGCGCCTGGGGCCTGCGCCCCTCAAACGCCAGAAAAAACGGCAGCATGGCGTAAAGAATGATCAGGACGCTGAGCAGATAATAATTTCCCCCTCCAAAGCGCTTTGCTAAAAGGATCGTCGCCGGCACAAGCACGATCATGATACATAAGACCACGATGCTCTTTCTGATTTTTTCCTCATGTTTCATCTTTTTCCTCCGATTTTCCGGATGACGCCCGACCGGCGGCATTCTCCTGTCCGTCTGTTTTCAATGTTTTCTGTTCTCCGAAAGCAGGCGAATCACATCCTCATTCGTAACTGCGTTCCGGAAGAGATGTCTGCTCATGCGGTTAGCCACCGTCGTATAAAAACTGTTCCTGGCAAAAAATCTGCCCGGCGTATTTGTAGTGACAATCCCGCCGTCAAAAAACATCGACACGGTATCCGCATAGCGCGCGCAAAATTCCACATCGTGCGACACCATAATGACCGTCACGCCTTTTTCAGTCATACGTTTCAGGATCTGCGCCAGCTTAGTCTTATAAAAGTTGTCAATCCCCTTGGTCGGCTCGTCGAGAAGCAGGATACGCGGTTCGCACAAAAGCACCTTCGCCAGAGCCGCGCGCTGCTGCTCCCCGCCGGACAGGTCGTACGGGTGGGACGTCAGCAGATTCCCGATCTCGCAGTCCCCCACGACCTCCTCCAGCAGCTGTTCCCGCTTTGCCGCGTCCCTGGTCCTTCCTGAAAACATCTCCAGTAAATCCTCCCGCACAGTCTTTTTCACAAAAAGACTCTGCGGATCCTGCGGCAGCATCGCCAGATTCCCGGAAAACAGCTCGTCCGACCGGTATTTATCCACACGTTTCCCGTCGATCAGAACTTTTCCGCGGTATGGGCGGCAAATATTGCAGATCGCTTTGAGCATCGTAGACTTTCCCGTACCGTTTCCTCCCACGACGGCGCAGAGAGTCCCTCGCCCTATTTTCAGGCTGACGCCCTTCAATACATCCGGCAGATCCTTTTCGTAGCGGAACCACACTTCTCTCAGCTCCACCGCTGGATGTTCCGGCTCCTCATAGACCGCTCCGTCCGGCAGGGCGTCC